>CAYQDP010000097.1:0-8951 GCA_964416235.1 uncultured Flavobacteriaceae bacterium
AATACACCAAACGGCGAGATGTATCATATTGGCGCTAGCGGATTAATTTATGGAGCTGCGCTGTTTTTATTTTTTAGTGGCGTATTCAGAAAGCACAAACCCTTAATGGTCATATCTGCGCTTGTTTTATTTCTCTATGGCGGAATGATGTGGGGAATTTTTCCAATTAAACAGGAAATTTCCTGGGAAGCCCATTTATTTGGTGCCATTTCCGGATTAATGGTTGCTTATAATTACCGTAAAGAAGGGCCTCAACGTAAAGAATACGAATGGGAAAATGAGGACGATAGCGATGAAGCAGAATTTCTTACAGAAGAAACCGAAAACAATTCCGAACCCACAACCATAACTTATTACTTTATTCCAAAGCAGGAAGAAAAACCGGATGGTGAAAACAAAAAAGAGTAATTTTACTTAAAGTAATGAGTTACCACTGGATAAAAATTTTCGACAATGAAGCGGCGATGCACAATAATTTAATGTTGGGCAAACCTCAATCCATGGTGATAAAAGGAAATAAAATTTGTGTTGCCCGCACCAATGAAGGTGTTTATGCCGTTGCCGATCGCTGTCCGCATAACGGAGCTTCGCTTTCACAAGGACAATGCACAGAAAAAGGAGAAATAGTTTGTCCGATGCACCGATATCCCTTTGATTTAAAAACCGGACGAACAACTTCGGGTTTAACCATGAATGTTTTAACTTATCCTATTAAGATTGAGGAAAACGGTGTATTTGTTGGCGTTAAAGCGAAATGGTGGGAATTATAATTGATTATAATAATTTACCAATTCAATCGATTCCTTTGCTTCTTTCACATCATGAACTCTCAAAATTTTCGCACCATTTAAGAGAGCAATTGTATTCAAAACAGTTGTTCCGTTTAACGCTGTAACCGGACTACTGCCAATAACTTTATTAATCATACTCTTTCGTGAAAGTCCTGCTAAAACAGGATAACCCATTTCTACAAATTGAGTAAGTTGTTTTAAAAGCTGATAATTATGTTCGGTGGTTTTACCAAAACCAAAACCCGGATCGATAATCAATTTTGAAAAATTCTTCTCCTTAAGTTGCGCTACTTTCTTTTCAAATTCAGATTTCACTTCGTACACTACATCTCCGTATTCAGGATTTTGTTGCATAGTTTGAGGGGTGCCCAACATATGCATCATCACATAAGCAACATCCAGTTTTGAAATGGTGTCAAACATAGAAGCATCCATGTTACCGCCGGAAATATCATTAATAATATCAGCACCACTATCAGCAGCTCGCCTTGCAATTTCGGCCCGGTAAGTATCCACTGAAATAAAAATCGCATTAAATTTTTTACGCAATTCCAGTAACGGTTGCTGCAAACGCTTCCACTCCTCCTCTTCACTAATTTCTTTGGATCCGGAACGAGAAGATGCCGCGCCAATATCTAAAATCAGGGCGCCTTGCTTTACCTTTTCCTCCGCGTCCCTTAAAACATCATTTGTCTCACTGTACTTACCGCCATCGTAAAAGCTATCTGGAGTTAAGTTAATAATAGCCATTACCATAGGCTTTTCAAAACTCAGGCTTTTACCATTTATTTGGTATACAATTGGGTTATTTTCTTTAATTTTAGTGCTCATATGCAAACTACAGGAACACAATATGACAAGGCCATAAAGCTATGCAAAGATATCTTTTTAAAGAAAATGAAAGATTATGGCACCGCTTGGCGCAATTTAAGACCAACTTCGTTAACCGATCAGATATTTATTAAAGCGCAACGCATTAAAAGCATTGAGAACAAAGGCACTCAAAAAGTGGGCGATGATATTAAAGGCGAATACATTGGCATCATCAATTATTGTGTTATTTCTTTAATTCAGCTGGAACTTGAAAATGATTCGCGGGTAGATTTACCTTACGATGAAGTGGAAAAGCTATATGATAAATATGTAGCTCAAACCAAGAAATTAATGGAAGATAAAAATCATGATTACGGTGAGGCTTGGCGCGATATGCGAATCAGCTCTTTAACCGATCTGATTTTGATGAAAATTTTCCGTGTGAAACAAATAGAGGATAATAAAGGGAAAACCATTATTTCCGAAGGTGTTGATGCAAATTATATGGATATGCTTAATTATTCGGTTTTTGCCTTGATTAAATTGGATACTAATTAATGTATAGAAACCTTGCACTATCTTTTTTTCTATTTATAGGTATACTCAATGCCCAAAACCCTCTTGACTCATTAAACTTTAAATTAAACAAAGCGACAACCGACAGCGCGAAAATTGAAGTTTACTCCTCCATTATCTATAAAAAGAACATCCGCCAGAAATTAAAGGATTCAATTATTGACATTCTCACTAATCATTTCAGAAAGGATTGCTTTAACGGACCTTATATTCTTTTTAAACTTGCGCAATATCATGAAATCAACAATTCGGCAGATGATGCGGTTAAACTTTACATCGAATCTTTAAAAGATGGAGAAAAATGTAAAAGTTATGCCGCCATGTCTCGCGCTACTAACCGTCTAGGCAGATTGAATAACAAAGAAAAAAATTACGAATCTGCAATTCGGTATTTGCACGAATCTATTTTCTATTGCAAAAAATGCAGCAATGTTTACGATTTAGCAGAGGACTATGCAACCTTGGGTACAATCTATAAAAAAACAGAAGATCTCGACTCTTCCTTACTCTATCACGAAAAATCTCTTGATATACGATTAAAGCTTAAGGATAAAAAACTGATTTCCTTAACTTATAATAATATCGGGCTTACATATAAGAAGATGGAGCAGTATCAAACCGCTCTGGATTACATCAATAAAGCGTATGATTTGGTATTAGAAATTAATGACAATAAAGGAACTGCTTCGCTAAATAATAATAAAGCTAATATTTACCGCGAATTAGGGAAATATGAAGAAGCTATAAGATACGCGCGAATGGCCGTTGACACAGCCTTTAAATTTCAGACCTCACAGAATATGCTTAATTCTTTGAATACATTAGCTGAAGCTTATGATGCAGCCGGAGATTTTAAACAATCGACCGAAATATATAAGTTGCATGCACATGTATTTGATTCTATAAAACTGGGAGAAGCTAACTTAGCCTATCAAGACCTCCAAGTTAAATACGACAGCGATAAAAAAGATGCAGAAATAGCATCAAAGGAAACTATTTTGAAATTATCGGAAAGCGAGAACTCGAAGAAAACAGTAATTCTGATTTTTTCATTTATAGCTTTGTTTTTAACCATTGTCTCGATAGGATTTATTTATAGGAGCTATAAACAGAGCAAACGAAACGCCGTAGAATTAGCAGAAAAAAACAAAGTAATCAGCGAGAAGAATAAAGAAATTACAGACAGTATCAATTACGCAAAAAACATTCAGCAAAGTTTACTGACTTCAGAAAGTGTTTTTGCAGAGAACTCAAAAGATTACTTTATTTTTTATCAGCCAAAGGATATTGTGAGTGGAGATTTTTATTGGGCACACAAACACGAAACCGGATTTATGGTTGTTTGCGCGGATTGTACAGGACATGGAGTTCCGGGCGCGTTCATGAGTTTATTAGGAATAAATTACCTGAATGAAATTGTGACCGGAAAAAAAATCTTAACGCCGGATTTAATTTTAAATGAACTCCGAAACAAAATCATTGCCGGATTTAACATTAGCAACAATAAAGATGGAATGGACCTCTCTTTAATAAGCATTGAAAACAATGTTTTGAGAGTTGCGGCAGCAAACAATCCTGTTTGGATTATCAGAAATAAACAAAATCTGATTATCAAACCCGATAAATTTCCAATCGGAAAGCATTATGGCGAATTAAAAGAATTCAGCAGTAGCCTATTTACACTTCAACCAAATGATTTAATCATACAGTTTACCGACGGGCTAGCAGATCAATTTGGAGGACCTGAAGGCAAAAAATTTAAATACAAAAACATAGAAAAGCTTATTATCGAAAATTCAGACCGCCCGTTAAATGAAATCCATAGTGAACTTAAAAACACCCTCAACAGTTGGAAGGGAAATATGGAGCAAATTGATGATATTTTGTTAATAGGCTTACGCGTTTAACAATTAAACACGCATTGTTCGTTAAAAAAGTTTAAAGACTTTTTTGTTTTTAGTAATTGGCCTACTTTTAGCTATACGATTGACGCAAAACCCATACTATGAAGAATTTTTTATCCTCTAAATTATTTCGTGCCATTTGGTCGATTGGCCTTGCCGCATTGTTTTATGTTATTTGTCCGCCTTGCTTTAGTAAAACTACCCTAGCCATCATTTTAGGTATTTTAGTTTTATTGGTGAATGGTACACCCATCATCAGTAAATGGCCATGGTTAACGCACATCGCGCGCATCTTAGTAGGATGTTTGTTTATTTTTTCAGGGTTTATAAAAGCCAACGACCCACTCGGTTTCTCTTATAAACTAGAAGAATACTTTGAAGTATTTAAAGCAGATACCGGTTTAGGTATGTTTGAATGGTTCGCGCACATTGCTCTTCCTTTAGCTATTATTATTTGTGTGAGTGAAATGCTATTAGGCATAATGCTTTTGATTGGCTACAAACGTGATTTAACATTATGGTTATTATTCGCACAAATCGCGTTTTTCACTTTCCTTACCTTCTACTCTGCGTGTTATAATAAAGTAACACACTGCGGTTGCTTCGGCGATTTCTTAAAATTAAAACCATGGGAAAGTTTTTGGAAGGATATTGCTCTCATGATTTTAATTACACTTTTATTTGCGGGTAAAGAACACATTAATGATTTAACTTTCCCTTCATTACAAGTAACCATCTTTATCATTGGAGCTATTGCTTCTTTTGCCTTCCCGATTTACGCGTACCGTAATTTACCTCCATTGGATTTTCGTGCTTACGCAATTGGCATGAATATTAAAGATAATATGAAGCCGGGAGCAGGTTACGAACCACCGGTATATGAAACGCGATTTAAATACGAGAACTTAAAAACGCATGAAGTAAAAGAATTTGATTTAAAAAATTATCCGTGGGAAGACACTTTAACCTGGAAATGGGTTGCGACTGATAACGTTTTAACTAAAGAAGCTGTTAACCCGCCAAAAATTACAGACTTTACTGTAAATGACATTAACGGAAATCCGATGACAGATTCCTTATTAAATAACAAAGATTACAGTTTCTTATTGGTGTGCTATGATTTAAAGAAAACAGAGGACGATGAAAGTTTACATGCTAAAATCAACGACTTCTATACATTGGCTAGCAAAGAAGGAAAGAAGATAACAGGATTAACAGCATCTAGTGCAGAGGAAATCAACGCTTACAAACATGCGCATCAAGCCTTGTATGATTTCGCGAGTGTGGATGCAATTGTTTTAAAGACAATGATAAGAAGTAATCCAGGGCTGATATTAATTAAAGACGGAACTATTATCATGAACTGGCATCACAACAATTTCCCAAGCTACAGTGAAGTCAAACAGAAATACATGAAGTAATTTAAAAAGCCCTCGAATGAGGGCTTTTTTGTTATTCGAAAATTTTACCGGGATTTAAAATCATGTGCGGATCGAAAACTTTCTTGATGTTTTTCATCAAGGCTAATTGATGTTTCGGAAACACTATCGGCATGTATTTTTTCTGTACCAATCCAATTCCATGCTCACCACTGATAGTTCCGCCTAATTCTTTACACAACTGAAATATTTCCGTAATACCTTTTGGCAATTTCATGTTCCAATCATTATCACTCATATTTCCTTTAATAATATTCACATGCAAATTTCCATCACCGGCATGTCCGTAACACACCGAATTAAATCCATACTTTTTTCCAATTTCTTTTACGCCACGCAATAATTTCGGAAGTTCAGCGCGTTTCACAACAGTATCTTCTTCTTTGTACACCGAATTACTTTTTACCGCCTCTCCTACTTTACGTCTTATTTTCCAAAGTGCCGCTTTTTGATCAGCTGTATCGGCAAATAATATTTCGTCGCATTCGTGTTGTTGCATTACGTTACTGATGACTTCACAATCGGCATACAACACATCCATATTATTACCATCCACTTCCACTAACAACAAAGCTTCCCATTCAGGTTTAATTGTGAAATTAACTTCACCAGCATACTTGATACTCCAGGCAATGGCATCACGTTCCATAAACTCCATCGCACTGGGCGTAATGCCCGCTTTAAACACGGCCCCAACAGCTTCGCAGGCTTTTTCTGCACTATGAAAAGGCACCAACATTAACAAGTCGTGCTTTGGTAAAGGAATTAACTTGAAAACAATCTTGGTCACTACACCTAATGTTCCTTCGCTTCCCACAAACAAATGCGTTAAATTATATCCGGTAGACTATTTTAACGTCTCAGCGCCTGTCCAAATGATATCTCCATTCGCCAACACCACTTCCAAATTCAAAACATAATCGCGCGTGGTTCCATACTTCACTGCTTTTGGTCCACCACTGCTATGCGCGATATTTCCACCTAAACTACAACTTCCCCAACTTGCAGGATCGGGAGGATAAAACAATCCATGTTTCTTAACTTCTTCCTGAAAAATATAATTTATTACACCAGGCTCAACGGTACCTTGAAGATTTCTTGTATCGATATCAAGTATGCGATTAAACTTTTCCATACTCAATAATACACCACCCTTAATTGGAAGTGCACCGCCACTTAAACCCGTTCCTGCACCGCGTGTTGTAACCGGAATGCGATGGTGATGACAATATTTCATCAACTCAGAAACTTGCTCAACATCACTAGGCTTTACTACAACTTCGGGATGATAACATAAATCCTCAGTTTCGTCTTGTCCGTATTTATCGAGTTGCTCTTTATCTACTGTTACAGCATCCGAACCCAGCATTTCTTCCAGTTCGGCCAGGGTTATTGACGTAACGCTGTTATAAGAAAGTTCAGTCATATTTTATACACTTAATCAAAGTTACTAATATTGTACCGCCGTAATTTTGGACTTAAAGCTAAATTTAAACGTGTTTATTAACATACATACGCATTCGGAAATTTTTGATGCCAAGGTTGAATTAGTGAGCCTAGATGTTGAAGCTACTTCAAAACCCAGTTTATACTCTTATGGCATCCACCCTTGGAAGGTAAATTCGCAATCTGACTTTTTATTTGATGAACTGGAAAGAGTGAGCAGAAACAGGCGATGCATGGCCGTTGGTGAATGTGGTTTAGATAAAACCATTGATGTGGATTTTGATTTGCAGGAAAAGATATTTATTGAACAAGTGAGATTAGCTAATGAAATTGAAAAGCCTTTAATTATTCATTGTGTAAAAGCATTTAATGAGTTAATCGCGATATTGAAAAAGGAAAAAAACAATGTTCCTGTTATCATACACGGTTATAACAATAATTTGAATATTGCTGAGACTTTACTAAAAGAAGATTATTACCTGTCATTCGGAAAAGCACTTTTAACAGAACAATCGAATGCATCGGAAGTGATTAAACATGTTGGCCGTAAAAGATTATTTTTGGAAACGGATGACGCTAAAGTTTCTATTAAATATATTTATAAAAAGGCTTCCGAATTATTAGGTATTGATGAAGCCATACTACAAGAGCAATTAAGAAACAATTATCAAAGTGTGTTTAAGGAGGAAATAATGTAACATGGAAACTGCCTGGATGGAACGTACCCAACTTTTAGTGGGTAAAAAGGGAATCGAAAAATTATTGAACGCCGATGTTTTAGTGGTTGGCTTGGGTGGCGTTGGCTCTTATGCTGCTGAAGCGATTGCACGTGCCGGAGTTGGCAGTATGACTATTATTGATGGTGACATGGTTGATCCAACTAACCGTAACCGCCAACTACAGGCACTCTCTACAACACACGGAATGAGCAAGGCAGAATTAATGGAACAACGCATTAAGGCTATTAATCCTGAAATTAATTTAACAGCGATTAAAGAATTTCAAACGCCTGAAATGATGAAGGAAATTTTGAAAAAGAAATATACCTACATTATCGATGCCATCGATAGCATCTCTCCAAAACTCCATCTTATCCAACACGCTTATTACAATGGTCGCCGCATTATTTCTTCGATGGGTGCCGGTGGTAAAATGGACCCGACGAAATTACTCGTAGACGATATTTCTAAAACTGATATTTGTCCACTTGCCCAATACGTAAGAAAACGTTTGAAATACATGGGAATTTACAAAGGTGTAAAATGCGTTTATTCAAAAGAATTACCGGCAAAATATTCTATTATGCGAACAGATGGCAGTAATTTTAAAAAATCGGCCTACGGAACTATTTCTTATTTACCGGCCGTATTCGGGTTTACCTGCGCTTCGGTGGTTATTCGCGATATTGTAGAGTGGAAAGAAATTAAGTATTAATCTTTCAAAATCGTTTATTGAATATTCACTCTGTAAGAAGAGCTGATACTTCCAACCATGTAATACTTTCTTGTACTTACGGCATTCGCTGTAATTTTATAAGAGATAAAACTAATGTAAGGAAAAGAAGTTGAACCTTGTTTTCTAACTGCATTTATTTGTGCTGATGTAAAATTACAAATACCACTTGTTGCTCCTACTGTTTGCTTTTGAATCGCCGTTGAATCACCGCTTAACATAACCACTACCGAATCGGCATTAGATGCCCCGCTAAAAGTTACATTATACGGATTGTTTTTTGGTATCATGGTATTACTCGTTAAAGCTGCATTAGTTGGAAAAGTAGTACTTGTAAATGTAAATGCCGGTACATTCGTGTTTCCTGAAACATTCCAAACAAATCCGCTTCCATATTGAATACCGGAAATTGGCTGACCATTAATCGGTTTCCCATTATACAAATATGAACCGGAACTTTGTTTAACCAATACAGAATCATTGCACTTAACCACACCCGCATCCACATAATTATAATTTCCGGGAGCTGT
>CAYQDP010000098.1:0-8843 GCA_964416235.1 uncultured Flavobacteriaceae bacterium
TCTTGAATAAGCATGTTTCCAGTCGCTTGAAATAGCAGCTTTAGCAGTATGCGGAGCATTTTTAATCACGTTGTCGCTCATATCCGCTTTTCCATCTGCGATTTCCTGTATCTCCTTGCGGATGGTGATCATGGCTTCGCAGAAGCGATCTAACTCAGCTTTTGATTCAGATTCAGTTGGTTCTACCATTAATGTATTAACTACAGGGAAGGCAACTGTTGGGGCATGGAATCCATAATCCATCAAACGCTTTGCGATATCAGCTACTTCAACACCACTCGCCATTTTGAAATCATTGCAATCCAAAATCATTTCGTGCGCACAACGTCCTTTTGTTCCGGTGTAAAGAATTTTGTAATGATCCTTTAAAACTTCCTTCATATAGTTAGCATTTAAAATTGCTGTTTCAGTAGCGGCTTTTAATCCATCACTTCCTAACATTTTAATGTAACCATAGCTGATTAATAAAATCAATGCGCTACCAAATGGAGCCGCACTTACTGCATGAATACCTTTTTCGCTTCCTGTATTTACGATTGGATGAGATGGTAAATACGGTGCTAATTTTTCCACCACACCAATTGGACCCATGCCGGGACCACCACCACCGTGAGGAATTGCAAATGTTTTATGTAAGTTCAAATGGCAAACATCTGCACCGATATTACCGGGTGAAGTTAATCCCACTTGTGCATTCATATTGGCACCATCCATGTATACTAAACCACCATTATCGTGAATGATTTTTGTGATTTCAGTAATCCCTTCTTCATACACACCGTGTGTACTTGGATAAGTTACCATTAAACAACTCAATTTATCTTTATGCTGCTCGGCTTTTGCTTTTAAATCTACAATATCAACATTTCCTTTATCGTCGCACTTCACAACTACAATGTCCATTCCGGCCATTGCAGCACTTGCAGGATTTGTACCATGCGCAGAAGATGGAATTAATGCAACATTACGATGCGCTCCTCCATTTGCTATATGGTACTGACGAATTACCATTAAGCCCGCGTATTCACCTTGTGCGCCGGAATTCGGCTGAAAACTCATTTTAGCAAAGCCGGTAATGTTACTTAAATCTTTATCTAAAGTTTGAATTAACTCATTATAGCCCGCTGCCTGGTTAGCAGGAACAAACGGATGAATGTTCGCGAACTCAGGCCATGTTAATGGCAATAATTCAGAGGCCGCGTTTAATTTCATAGTACAAGAACCCAATGAAATCATGGAGTGTACCAATGACAAATCTTTATTCTCTAAACGCTTAATATAACGCATCATTTCACTTTCGCTGTGGAAAGAATTAAAAGTTGGATGTGTTAAGTATGCAGATTTACGATTTAATTCAGATAAAGAAATAACTGTTGAATTCTTAACCACTACGTTTACAGCAGATTTACCGGCTACCGATGCAAATACAGCAATCACATCGTTAACATCTCCTGCTTCAGCTGTTTGATCTAAACTGATTGCAACTTGCTTGTCATTTGCTTTACGGAAATTAATTTCCTTTGCTTCTGCTGCTGCGATTACTTTAGATGCATCGCAAGTAACAACAATTGTATCAAAATAAATTTTGGTGTTTACTTCATATCCTAATTTCTTTAGTTCGTCCGCAACAGTTGCGGTTGAGTTATGAATTTCCTGCGCAATTGCTTTTATTCCGGCAGGGCCATGATATACTGCATACATACTCGCCATGATTGCCAATAAAGCTTGAGCTGTACAAATATTAGAGGTTGCTTTATCGCGTTTGATATGTTGTTCGCGAGTTTGCAACGCCATACGTAAAGCCTGATTTCCTTCAGCATCAACACTCACGCCAATGATACGTCCCGGAATCAAACGCTTGTAATCTTCTTTACATGCATAAAATGCTGCGTGAGGTCCGCCATATCCTAATGGTACACCAAAACGCTGCGAGTTACCATACACCACATCTGCACCCCACTCACCAGGAGGCGTTAACAATGCTAAGGCTAATAAATCAGAACCTACTGCCACTTGAATTTCTGCAGCATGACATTTTTCTACAAATGTTTTATAATTATTTGCCTCTCCGTTAATATCAGGATACTGAATAATTGCACCAAAGAAAGAAGCATCAGCTGAAAAAGAAGCTGCGTTACCAATCACCACTTCAATACCAACAGGATTAGAACGTGTTTTTATTACATCAATTACCTGAGGGAAACAAGTTTCGCTTACGAATAATTTATTGGCTCCTGCTTTTTGTTTATCTCTGCTGCGATTACTGTAAAACATAAATACAGCTTCAGCAGCAGCAGTTGCTTCATCTAACAAACTCGCGTTTGCAATTGGCATGGCAGTTAAATCCATCACCATTGTTTGGAAATTCAGAATCGCTTCTAAACGCCCTTGTGCAATTTCCGCCTGATATGGCGTATATGCTGTATACCATCCCGGATTTTCTAAGATGTTACGTTGAATTACGGAAGGTAAAATTGTATTGTAATAACCAAGACCGATATAACTACGAAATACTTTATTCTTTTTACCAAGCGCACGTAAATGCTTTAAATATTGAAACTCGGTTAAAGCAGCGCCAACTTTCAAAGGCTCCTTAAGTCGGATGTTAGAAGGTACGGTTTGATTAATTAATTCATCAACTGAAGAAACGCCAATTTTTTTAAGCATTTCCTTTACTTCACTTTCACGAGGGCCATTGTGGCGCGAAACAAATGTATCCATAGAATAAACGGGTTTTAAAAAGAGTAACAAATTTACAAAAAAAAGAAGGCAGAAGGCGATTTTCCCTCTCAAAAATGAGCTAAATCAGATAAAAATGTAAACAGGCTTGTTAATTACTTTTTTTCGATTTCCTTTATATCTACCATATAACAGAACTCACAATTAGGCGGACTAGGCATTCGTAAACGACGGTAAGTGAGTTTTATACGTAATTTATTCTTGTCAAATTCCTTATCGAGAGGTGCTTTGGGCATCAGATAAATCTTTTTTCCGCCCGAATTTATGGTGATGAGCGTGCCACATCCCTTCTTGCTAAATTTAGTGGTGATTTGTCCTTCTACCTTTCCTTCCGGCTCAAGCTGCACTTCTGATTTTTGAGCAATTCCGGAAAAAGCTATTAATAAAAAGAGAGAGAAAATGACGGGACGCATATTATTGAACATTTACTTTAACCACTTTTTGGAATTTCTCATTTCCCATTCTTACCAGGTAGGTTGCTTTTGCAAGTCCGGAAATATCTACTTTACATTCTGCTGTACCGTTACTCGCGTTAAGTTTCTTTGTTGCAATTTGTTTTCCCATGATGTCAAATAAATCAATCTGAATTTCCTTTGCATCAGTTAACCGAATTGCTTTTACTTCCAATACATTCTCATTTTGATTGACTGATAAATCCGGTTTATTTTCAATATCATTTATACCTGTAGTTGATAAAGGTATTTGCCATGAAAAAATCCGTGTTTTACCTCCACTTGCCAAATATTCTCCCGTGTGCCAAAAAGTAATCCCATCAGGATCTAAACTTGTTTGAGAATAATCTCCGAAGCGATTATGTGTAGTTTGTGATGTTGTTCCGGTGGCAGCCGCTGTTTCGGCAAATGTAAACTGACCTAATGGATCACTTGCTAATCTTCCTGTATAACGAATGGAAGGGTAAACTGTGCCACTGGAAACTGCGTAGGCGATTCCAATACTTCCGTTATCATCCATTGCCATACTTCCCATCCATCGGCTATGCAAATCAGGCGCGTAAGTACCTTCCTGATAAATACTCCAAACACCGGTAGTTGTATTTTGTCTTAATTCATACCAACGTATTCCGGTTTGCTTTGTAGTAGAATTTACAATAACTGCGTGATTCAACAATATTGTATTGTAACCTGTCCATCTACGATATTGGGCTCTATACATAAACACCCCACCAATGGCATCAATCTTTTGCGTAGTACCCGGCTGAGTGATATCATCATAATTAACATCAAACACAGCATTAATTGAACTTGTTGGTATTGTTTGATCGAGCGTTAAAGTTGAAGCCGAAGGGGTTGTCCAGTTTGCCGTAAATTTAAAAATCCTGATTTGGTCGGTAGTTGCTGAAGGCCATGCATCATCTTCATAACAAAAAATCGGACAAGGTGTTCCGTAAGGTGGTAATTGTCCATCAGCATCAGCAGGTAAAGGAGAGAAAAAATAATAATTAGGTGTAGGTGGCACAGTTAATGAAATCATTCCTGCTGTTGGATTACCTGCTAACATTTTTGTGCGATCAAACACTGCAAATTTTTCAGTTCCTCCAATATTACTTGTACAATAATAACCATCCGCCCAAATAGAAAATTTAGGATAGTCAGGGAAATTTCCTGCTGAAGGAACAAAGGTATAAGTATAATAACTTCCGAGTGGATTAGAAGATGTTGAGATTGCCACCAATATTTTATCGCTGCCATTAAACTGAGAAACAAACCAACGGTCGGCGTACCTGTCATACATTACAATAGGATCGCCCATATTAGTACTTCCTGCCCATAATGTATTTAACGCATAAGGTCCACCTAAGCTGGTTCCTGTTTTATTGTAAACCTGATAGCGTAAATTCACGGCTTGCACATAATGCGCGGGGCCTGCTGCACCAGACGGATCCGGAGGTGATGCGTTACCTGAAGTACCCTGCCAATTTACTATTGGAGGAGAAGCTAATTTACTTCCGGATTCATTTTGCACGACAGGGTCATTAACGGGTTGCGGTGTTTTGTTATAGTTAACCGCATTGGATTTACGACGAGGATTTATAGTTTGTTTCTCATGTTCTTCCAACTCCTCATTTATTATAGGCATTTCAATTAATGGTTTTGAAACAGCAAAACCGGAATTAGGAAGGAATGATGAGTTTGTTACAATTTGTGTTTGGGAAAAACCATAAATATTACACAACAATGTGCCACACAGAAATAAATTAAATTTCATAAGTAAAGAATATAGTATCTAAGTTAAGTATTAATTACAAAAAATCAAATGCTTTTGATATCTTAGAGGCACATTTATTTAGTATGAAAAAGGTCTTTTTACTTGTTTTCCCATTAATTTTATTTTCACAATTATTGTCTTCCCAACAAAAAAAAGACACGCTTATATTAATGAATGGAAATGTTGTAGTGGAAAGGGTTATTGACACTTTGCTTGGCGCTGTTACTATTTATAATCCTACTAAACCTCAGAAAAAAATTCATTACGAATACGATGATTTGTATGTGATATTATACGGTAATGGAAATAAACGTTATTACTACAAACAAGATACAGCCCGCTATCAATGGTTTACGCGCGATGAAATGCATTTTTTTATTAAGGGTGAACAAGACGGAAGAAAAGGCTTTAAAGCAAATGGTGCTCTAATTGGCGCCGGTTTGTTTGGATTTGTTGGCGGTACTACCGGTTCTTTTTTCGCTCCTATTTTACCCTATGGTTACATGGCATTGTCAGGAGCACCAAAAGTCCGAATCCGACATAGCACGATTTCAAATCCAAATTACATCGATTATGATGCCTACATTTTAGGTTACGAACGAAGCGCCCGCTATAAGAGAAAATTAAAATCCTTATTAGGTGGAACCGTAGGCCTTATTGCAGGTTATGCATTTTATTTTGCCTTGAAAGATTTTTATCCTACGGATTATAAAAACGGAAAATTCACATTTAATTAAATAACAATGTCACAGAAAAAGATTTTATTACTCGGAAGCGGTGAGCTTGGAAAAGAATTAGTAATTGCGTTACAACGATTAGGACAGCACGTTATTGCGGTTGATAGCTATGAGGGCGCGCCTGCAATGCAAGTCGCTCACGAGTTTGAAGTGATTAATATGTTGGATGGTGATGCCTTAGATAAAATTGTTGCGAAACACAAACCTAATTTAATTGTTCCGGAAATTGAAGCAATACGCACTGAACGCTTTTATGATTACGAAAAGCAAGGATACACTGTGGTTCCCAGCGCGAAGGCTGCTAATTTCACCATGAACAGAAAAGCAATACGTGATTTAGCTTCCAAAGAATTAGGATTACGGACTGCTAACTATCAATATGCAACCACTCTCGAACAATTTACTAAAGCAGTAAAAGAAATTGGCATCCCTTGTGTTGTAAAACCATTAATGAGCAGCAGCGGAAAAGGACAAAGTGTGGTGAAGACTGAAGCTGACATTGAAAAATCATGGAATTATGCCATGGAAGGTTCACGTGGTGATTATAAAGAAGTAATTATTGAAGAATTCATAAAATTTCATTCGGAGATTACTTTACTTACCGTAACACAAAAAAACGGACCAACTTTATTTTGTCCGCCAATTGGTCACCGACAAGAACGCGGAGATTATCAGGAAAGCTGGCAGCCTTGCGCGATAAGCGATAACGATTTGAAGGATGCTCAAGTGATGGCCGCAAAAGTAACTGAAGCCTTAACCGGCGCAGGGATTTGGGGCGTAGAATTTTTCTTAACCGACAAAGGTGTTTATTTTTCTGAATTGTCACCTCGTCCACATGATACCGGAATGGTAACTTTAGCCGGCACACAAAACTTCAGTGAATTCGAACTACACGCACGCGCTATTTTAGGTTTACCAATTCCTGCCATTACCTTAGAGAAAGCAGGAGCTTCTGCAGTGGTGCTGGCTTCGCAAGACGGTAAAGTAAAATCTTATAATGGAGTTGAGATTGTTTTAAAAAACACAAATACAGACGTGCGCATTTTTAATAAGCCAACAACTCGTCCTTATCGAAGGATGGCGGTTGTGTTAACACAAGATTTACCACACGCCGATGTAAATGCGGTAAAACAAAAAGCAATTGATTTATCAAAACAAATAAGCATTACTTATCTGTGATGAAATTTAAAATTTCTTTTATTGGATTGATTTTGTTTGCCAGTAGTTTAACTGGGCAAGAAAATGTAGCGGTAAAATTTCCGGAAGCTTACTCAAAAACTGCCCTGTTTGAATTAAAAAGCGGTGATTCACTTTTATTTTACCAATGTCATGTTGAAGAAGCCATTACTGAGATAACAAAAGCTAACGGAGAAAAAATAAAGGGAGATAGTAAAAAAATAAGTATTACCGAAAAGTTTGTGGTGTACAATGTAAACGGAACCTATCAAATGAAATATTACACCAGCACACTGAGTAATTTACCCAATAGAAAATTCACTTATCTTAAAGTAAAGGAAAAAGAGTATTGGAATTTTAAACTGGAAAAAAACGCAACTCTCAACGAACATGATGTTTTGGTTTTCTCCGCCATCGAATATAAGAGTCACGCCACTACCGAATACGATTTTGTGGTGGATAAATACAACACAAATGCTTTAATCATTCGAAATAAGAAAATCATGAAGCATTTGGTGGTAGACGGGAATCATTTGCTGAGCAAAAACCTCAACGCTTTAAATTAACCTTCAATTTCAATACTCACTCGCTCCACATCACCATTCATTGGAGGAACTAACTTAGTTATTTTGATACGAAGCGATCGAATGGTTTTAAACTCAGACTTAATTCTATCAAACATGCGTTGCCCTACTTGCTCTATTAATTTAGAACGTATGGCCATTTCCGCTTTTGCGATTTCATAAATAGCGCAGTAATCTATCGTTTTACTTAAATCATCCGTTTTTGCTGCTACAGAAAAATCAGTACTCATGTAAACATCAACAATATAATTACCGCCAATTTTTGCTTCTTCTTCCAGACAACCATGATAAGCATACAGCTTAATACCTTCTATGTTTATTCTGTGCTCCATTAGAAACCACCCATGCCATCTTGGCCGCTCATATCCTGGTTATTTCCTTTTTTACCGCGCATCCTCAAGATTGAAGAGTCGAATTTTCCAAATAGATACGTGACACTAAAGCGTAAGAATCGCGTTTCACGACGACGTGATAAATCTTGTGTGTAGAAGTCAGTATCCAAATGTGTACCCATACGTTTAGTGTTAAACGCGTCACTAAGTGTTAAGTTAAATACCCATTTCGTGCTCACCATTTTGTTTAGGGAAACATCCATAAAATAGAAGTCTAAAGTACGGCCGTTAATAATAACCTTTGGTGCTTCGTAAGTACCATTCACTTGTGCAGTCAATTGCCAAGGCAACTGATAACTTAAGGTTAATTTTCCTTTGTAGCTCCAACCTTCTGTTACTGTTGATGGTTGATTTTCGATAATTCCACTTGTGAGATAAACATAAAATACGTCTACGTTTGCAGTTGCTGTTAGTTTTTTAAAGAAAGTATAACGTAACGTGTTTTCCATTCCGTAACGCAGACTGTTCTTACCATTTACAAATGTATTCACCAAAACAGTTGTATCCGCCGCAGAACGGTATGCGGTGTTGGTGATAGGTTGTTCGGAGTATCTTCCATATGCTGATACTAACCAATTCCCTTTATCAAACAAATTGTTATAATTAATTTCAGCAATATTAATAAACTCTGGTTTTAATTCAGGATTACCTATGCGATAGTTTTTCTTATCGCTAAACATCACGAAAGGCATTGCCATAAAGAAATTCGGACGTTCAATTTTACGAGATAAATTAAATTGTACTTCGTGCTTAGTTCCGAATTTTTTAGTTAAATAAATTGCAGGAAACAAACTATTTTGTAATGTGTTTAAACTTCCCGGATAAATGTATTCGAACGAACGCTTTTTATCTGTAAGTGTTCCTTTAAAATATGTTTGCTCGAAACGTAAACCAGCCTGATAGCCAATATCCCAAAATGTTTTACTCATATAATTAATATAAGCGGCATTCACAATATCATCAATCACATAATTATTACTCATGATAGA
>CAYQDP010000099.1:0-8834 GCA_964416235.1 uncultured Flavobacteriaceae bacterium
TGGGATGATGATATGGGGGGGTCTCCGGATTTCGCTCGTCAAGACGTAAATATGGAAAAGCTTACTCCTGCTGAAAGGGAAGCAATGTTTCAACTGGAAAGAATGACATTTCATTATTTACCTCGTATTTGCAACCATTGTTTGAATCCGGCATGTGTAGCATCATGTCCGTCAGGAGCATTATACAAGCGCGGTGAAGATGGTGTTGTGTTGATTAATCAGGAGCGTTGCCGTGCATGGAGAATGTGTGTAACCGCTTGTCCTTATAAAAAATCATATTACAACTGGCATACCGGTAAATCAGAAAAATGTGTGTTGTGTTATCCAAGATTAGAAAGTGGCCAGGCTCCTGCATGTTTCCACTCTTGTGTTGGAAGAATTCGTTATTTAGGAGTGCTTTTATATGATGCAGATAAAATTGAAAGAATTGCTTCAGCTACTGATGAAAATTTAGTGGATGCGCAATTAGAAATTTATTTAGATCCATTTGATCCGGAAGTTATTAAGCAAGCTGCATTAAATGGTATTGCGATGTCAACCATTGAAGCAGCTCAAAAATCACCAGTATATAAATTCTTAAAGGTTTGGAAATTGGCTTTACCATTACATCCTGAGTTCAGAACATTACCTAATTTGTTTTATGTTCCAGCGTTGTTACCAGGAATGGCAAGTGTTCAAAATGGAATTTACAATACGACCTCTAAATCATTATGGGGAGGTATTGACAGTACACGTTTGCCAATGAAATATCTGGCTTCCTTATTTACCGCAGGAAACACCGAAAAAGTAGCCGAAGTGCTTAAAAGACTTATGGCAGTACGTATGCATAGAAGAGGCGAAACTGTTGGTGATTTAACTAAAGAGGAAATTAACGCAGCAATGCAAGAAATACATTTAGATCCTAAAACTGCAGATGATATTTTCAGACTAACCACCTTAGCGACATTTGATGAGCGCTTTGTGATTCCTCCCGCACACCGTGAAGAATCTATCGAAATGCTCGAAAACACTGCTGACGTGAAAGGGAATACAGGATTTGGATTTAAAGAAAAACCAGCAAGAGGATTATGATAAAAAACTCACATATTTATATAACATTGGCCGATCTTTTCAGGTATCCTGATACGCAAAGTTCTAACAAGGCGATACTTTGTCAGGAGCTTTTAGAATCGGAATACCCTGAAGCGGCACAATGTTTACTTCCTTTTACAAATCATTTTATTTCGCTTGATGAAGATGGCAGAGAAGAGCTGTTTACAAAAACATTTGATGTGCAGCCAATTTGTTATTTGGATTTGGGGTATGTAATTTTTGGTGAAGATTATAAGAGGGGTTCTTTTTTATTGCATATGCAACAAGAACAAGGTCGAATTAATCATGATTGTAGTCCTGAGCTACCTGATCATTTATCGCATGTGTTGTATTTAATAACTGTTCACTCTGACAAGGAATTCGTAAACGAGTTAGTAGCTAAAATACTTGTTCCGGGAGTAAAAAAAATGATCCAGGAATTTGATATTGCCAAAATCGAATTAAAAATGAAAGTTATTAAAAAACTACATAATGCATTAATTGCCGAAGAACTTAATAGCGGTAACTTATATCACAATGCATTTTTAGCACTTTTAAAAGTAATGGAATCAGACTTCCATGAAGCGATTCTAAAATATAATCCTAAAGAGGAAAACCTAGTAAACGATTCGTTCTTTAATAAAAATAATTCAGTAAATCAATTAGTAAACAACTATAAAATCGATTAATTATGCTAAACCAGTTGTTATTTATCGCATTGCCTTATGTTGCTCTAGCAACATTTTTAGTAGGATCTATATATAGATACCTTTACAAGGGCTTTAAAGTTTCTTCATTATCTTCTCAGTTTTTAGAGGGCCGAACTTTGTTCTTCGGAAGTCAACCTTTTCACTGGGGATTGTTTTTTCTCTTTTTCGGACATCTAATAGCTTTTTTATTTCCGTCTACATTAATTGCATGGAACGGGCATACTGTTAGATTATTAATTATCGAGTGCGCTTCTTTCGCTTTTGGTATTAGTGCATTATGGGGGCTTTTAGCTCTTGTTACTCGTCGCCTTACAAACAAGCGAGTGCAAATGGTTACTAATAAAATGGACGTAGTAGTTTATTTAGTTTTATTCATCCAAATAGTATCCGGGTTGTGTGTGGCCTACTTTAATCGTTGGGGCTCCAATTGGTTTGCGGCTTTCCTTACACCTTATTTACGTTCTATTTTTGTTTTCGATCCGCAAATCGATGCCATTTCAACTGTAAATTCAGTATGGTTAAAAATACATGTTGTTTCTGCATTCAGCATTATTGCAATCATTCCTTTCACACGCTTTGTGCACTTCTTAGTATACCCTGTAGATTATCTATGGAGAAGTTACCAGCAAGTGGTATGGAATTGGGATCGTCGATCGATCAGAACAAGCAGAGCTCATTCTTACGGAAAAAAATCGCTCAATAATTAATTAATTTTAATATATGAAAACCAATAAACTATATATCAGTATAGACCGTATACGCGGTTTGATACCGATAATCCTGTTGTGTTTATTTAGTGAAGTATATGCTCAGGACGGAAAGGCGTTATTTAAACAAAATTGTGGCGTTTGCCATACTACAACAAAACAAAAGTTAGTTGGTCCGGGACTGGAAGGAATTAACACCACACGCACCGAAGAGTGGTTGATTAAGTGGATTAAAGATTCGCAGGGAATGGTTAAAAGTGGTGATGCAACTGCAATTGAGGTTTATGAGGCGGGTGGAAAAATGGTTATGCCGCCTTTTGCACAACTATCGGATGGGGACATAAAAGCAATTCTTTCATTTGTTGGAAATCCTGATGCGGGCGCTCCGGTTGCAGCAGCACAGAACGTAGCTGTTGAACAACCGGTTAAAAGCGCACCTTGGAGTACCGGCACTAAAGTTTTCATTACACTGCTGCTTACTTTAATCATCGGATTATCGGCTTATTTAATGGTTCTTAAGTATAACTTGAGGCGATTGGGATATTCTTTTGATACTTTGCCTTTGAGTGATCGTGTTAGTAAGTATTTAGAACAGAATGGGAGATTTTTAATGTTTGTAGGTGTAATAGTATTAGCTATGATTATGAAATCTTGCATATCGAGTCTAATATAAGTTGAATTGCTGTGTGTGTAATAAAAGCGGGTTACGATTTTTTCGGCCCGCTTTTTAATTTTCACACTTTATTAATGTTGGATAAAAAAGAGCGGAGATTTTTTCTCCGCTCTTTTTTATTAGTAAGGCAATGGATTAACCGCATTTTGAATGGCCGCAGCTTTTACATTTTAAACACCCTTCTTCGTAAATCAGTCCGCTAGGGTCGCCACAACTTGGACACTGCTTGTCCTTGGCCTGTGAACCGTTAGGAATGAATTGTTTTAGTGCGCGCTCTAATCCGGATTTCCAGGTTATAATACTTTCATTTGAGAAGTTAAGATTCTCTATTAAATCAATCACGTGAATTAAAGGCATTCCATGTCGTAACACGCCTGAAATTAATTTAGCGTAGTTCCAATACTCTTTGTTAAAGGAACGAGATAATCCCTCAATGGTTACTTTGTATCCGTCTTTATCAAGATATTGGAAATCATATCGGCTTTTACCGCCTTCTGATTTTGTTTTTGTAATCCATCCTTTACTAATCCACTCCGGTAAAATAAACGAATCTTCGGCTTTACCTGTGAAAATTTCATAGGGCCGATTGTCAATAATTCCCACAAACGCAATCCATTTTTCATTATGATTCATGAAGCGCATGATAGACGCGTCAATTTTTGCAGGGCGTTTTGGCGGAATAGAATCTTTTAAATGATTTGATTTTTCTTTTTCCTTGTCAGATACAAGTACACCGGAACGCGAACCATCTCTATAAACGGTAATCCCTTTTAATCCTGCCTCCCATGATTTTAAATAAATATCGCCTACTAATTCTTCAGTGGCATTATTGGGAAGATTAATGGTTGAACTAATACTGTGTGTGGTGTATTTCTGAACAATTGATTGTAACAAAATACGTTTCTCCCAATCAATATCATTAGCGGTTGATTGAAAATACGGACTTTGTGCAATGTTATTGTTTCCGGTAATACTCATCCAATCTTTTAAACGGTGATGGTATATCGTAAATTCTTGCCAACAGTCGCCAAGATTGTCAACAAAATCAACTTTGCTGTTAGGGTCGCCCGGATTAACTTTTTTACGACGCTTGTAACTTAATAAAAATACCGGCTCAATACCAGAAGATGATTGCGCCAAAATACTAATACTACCGGTGGGTGCAACTGTACTAATGGAAATATTCCTTCTTCCAAATTTGTACATTCTTTTTGTTACATCTGGAAATACCGATTTAAACATATCAATAAATTCGGATTGATCTTCGTATGTGTTATCGTAGGCTTCAAACTTTCCTCGTTCAACAGCCATATCGATAGAGCTTTCAAATTCAGCTTTGCATTTCGTCTTCATGATTTCATCTGTCATAGCTAACGCTTCGTTACTGTCAAATTTAATGTTTAGTGCAGCGAGCGTGTCCGCAAGAGCTGTAAAACCTAAACCCGTTCTTCTCCCTTTTTTTCCTGCGTTGTATAATAAATTCCAGGTTTCGAGTTCTACTTTTTTAATAAAATCGGGTTCAGGATCGGACTGAACTTTCGCAATTATTTTCTCAATAGCCTCAAGTTCTAAATCCACTAAATCATCCATTAATCGTTGCGCTTCATAACTAATCTCATAAAATTTCTCAAAGTTAAATTTAGCATCTGAAGTAAAAGGAGAATCAACGAAATTGTACAAATTAAGTGCTATTAATCGACAACTATCGCCGCCCTGCATGGCAATTTCAGAACATGGATTAGTTGAAACATTTTTAAATCCAGGATAAATGGATGACGTAGAATAGTGATGTTGTCTGTCCCAAAAGATGATTCCCGGCTCAGCAGTGTTATGTGCGCATTTTGTAATTGTTTTCCAAAGTTCTCTTGCATCAATTGTTTTTGTAATGCTTGGGTTTTTTGAGTCGACAGGATATTTTAATGTGAATTTAGTTCCGTTTTTCACAGCAGTCATAAATTCATCCGATACTTTTATTGATATGTTAGCACCGGTAATTTTTTTAAGATCTTGTTTTATTGTAATAAATTGTTCTATATCAGGATGAGCAATATCCATAGTAATCATTAAGGCGCCTCTTCTTCCATTTTGTGCAACCTCTCTTGTTGTACTCGAGAATCTGTCCATAAATGAAACAGCACCAGATGTGGTTCCTGCCGCGTTACTCACATTTTGTCCGCTCGGACGTAGAGTAGAAATATCTATACCAACTCCACAACGGCGTTTAAATAATTGTGCCATTTGTTGATCTGTATAGAATACACCGCCATATGAATCGTATATTTCCGGTAATACAATACAATTAGATAAAGATGCAATTACATGTTGGTTTCCTAAAGAAGACATTACACTGCCTTGCGGAATGACATATTTGAATTTATGAAATAGATGAAATATCGACTCGTTAGTAAGTGCCTCACGTTTTTTGCCATAATCAGACAATTGATTTTTCTGGTTTTCTTTTGTTTTATAAAGCGATTCAACACGCGCAAATTCTTTTGCCATTCGTTTATGCATCTCAACAGGAGTGCTTTCCAGAAAATTCCCTTTCTTGTCTCTCATGGCATACTTGCTCAACCATGTGTTAGCTGCCAATTCATCCCCGTTGAAATACTCCATACTTTTACTCAGAGCTTCAGCGAAGGTGTATGTACTGGTAGCGCTTTTAGTTTCTTTTTTATTTTCAGCTGTAATCATAAAATATTTTTTGATGCAAGTTATTTCAATAAAATCTACAGGATGGGTTTGAAGGATGCGACTTATTCAGTTTGTTTCTAACATTTAAACTTTAGTCAGAGATTATTTTTAAGAATTAATAAGTAATATGATAATTATCATTAAACATCCCTTGTTTAATTAGTAACTTACTTATATTATTTGCCGTGATTCTTTTTGATAAAATCGTATTTGGGCCTATTGTCAGTCGGCGTTTTGGAAAATCGTTAGGTATTAATCTTTTGCCTTTAGATAATAAGGTATGTAACTTTAATTGTATTTATTGTGAGTGCGGTTGGACAAATCTTAAAAACACTAAAGTTAAGTATACAAGTTATGGAGATATTGTTTCTGCAATGCAAATTAAATTCAAAGAGTTGGGACAAAAAGCAGATCTTCCGGATGTGATAACTTTTGCAGGAAATGGCGAACCAACAATGCATCCGCAATTTTTGAGAATTATCGAAGATACTATTCGATTAAGAAATTTATATATGCCAAAGGTAAAAATTGTTATTCTCTCGAACGGAGTATTAATGAATAAACCGGATGTTTTAGAAGCACTGTTGAAGGTTGATTTATGTGTTATGAAGTTTGATGCCGGTAATGATAAATTGTTTAAAGTAATCAACCAGCCATTAAATAATAAGAGCATCGATTGGTATGTTCAAAATCTAAAAAAACTTGAGGATAAATTAATTATACAATCTATTTTTCTTAAAGGCATGTTTAAGAATGAATATATTAACAGCACAGATGAGTCAAATTTGAACGATTGGCTAAATTATATAAAGCAGCTGCATCCAAATGAGGTCATGATTTACACTATAGATAGAGAAACTCCGGCTAAAGAACTGCAAAAAATTCCAAGTGAAACCTTAAGTAACATTGCTCTAAGAGTAAATGATGCCGGAATTAAGGCAAAAGTTTACACCTAGGTTGAAATTGTATTTCAAACACAATTATAATTTGTGAAATAACTTGTAATTGTAAGGGTTTTAAAGGAGTAATTTAAATTACGAACTCATGCGTTACCTGATAGTTTTAATTGATTACGTCGGGTTTGTTCATGTAATATCATTTTTAGCTCTCTGCTCATTTGTCCTGCAATACCGGAATTTTCCTGAGCCCTTCTAATTAAGTAGGGAATGACAGATTCTACCGGACCGTACGGAACGTATTTTGTTACATTATATTCATGTGCTCCAAGATTCATGGTAATATTGTCACTCATTCCGTAGAGTTGAGAAAAGAAAATGTTCGGATGATTATTTGGTAAATTTCTTTTTTTCATTTCATCTAAAAGAAGTAAAGTGCTAATTTCATTATGAGTACCGGCACAAAGCATAATAATATCAATATTATCTAAACACAACTTCACAGCACTGTCAAATTCAGAATCTGTTATTGCTTTGGTAGAATTAATCGGGCTGGGATAATTTAATTTTTTTGCACGCTCATTTTCTTTTTCAAGATAGGCACCTCGAACCAATTTAATACCCAGTTTAATTTGATGAAATCTGGCAAACTTGATGAGTTTTTTCAAGTAAGGCAATCTGTCATTTCTATACATCTGAAGAGTTGTAAGAACAACATGGTTGTTGCGATTATAGTTCACCATAAATTCCTCCGCTAGTTTATCTATGGCTGGCTGTATCCAACTTTCTTCCGCATCAATAAAAACCGGAACATTATATTTTTGTGCGGCATCAAATAAAGTTGAAAGCCTGTTTTTTAAGTTGAGCCATTCTTGTTGCTCAATCGCGCTCAATTCTTGATTAGAACTTACTTTCTCAAGTAATTTTGTATCTACAAATCCTGTTAGCTTTATACATGTGTAGGGTATGGAGGGGTTGTTATGCGCTGTTTGAATTATTTTAAGTGTTTCATTCAGCGTATTTGTAAAGTTTTCATCTGTACTGGCGCCCTCAACGGAATAGTCTAAAATAGACTTCACGTTAATGCCATATAATTTAATAATTACAATTTTACTTTCATTTATCGTTTCTCCGCCACAAAATTGTTTAAAAACAGTTTTTTTTATTAAAGGTTTAATAGGTAAACCTATTTTTAGAGAGAAGTTAACAAGCTTGGTTAATAATTTGGTAAGCCACGTATAATTCATTATTCTATACATTAATTTAGTTTGAAAAAGTTCACTGTTCGATTTAAGCGTGAAGGCTTTTTCGGTGTTATATAGAATAGGAGAATTCATGATGGATAGAATTAAATTTTGCCGTTTGTGGCAAGCTGCTTTAACAACTCATTATTTACAATGCGTAACCTTCGGTCTTTGAAGCTTACTATTTTTTTACCTTCCATGTTTTGTAAAGTTTTATACACATAATTTATTGTGGTGCCTATTAAGTTAGCAAGGTCTTTGGTTGTAACAACGCTTGGAATAATCCCATTACATTTAATGGAATTTAGTTTAATAAGTAAATTAGCCATATTACAGGTAACACTTCTTTGTGTAACATTCATCAGATTCACTTCTACCTGATCGGTCATCTCAGAAATATACTGTAGCACCTCCATGTTTAATCGTGAATTTGTTTTGAGTATATTTTGCAAAGGGGCAATGGATAGCTGTTTGATTTCTGTACCCGGAACTGCATAATAGTATTTATCATTGGCGCTATCGTTAAACAGCTGTTCCAGTCCAATAATGTCTCCTTCAAAACCTATAGATAAAATGAAAAGCTCATCTTGTTTTTTCTTAAATACTTTGATAGCTCCTTTTTTTATAAGATAGATACTTTCAGCCTTACCATACGTACTGTTTAGTAAGGTATATTCAGTGAGCTTTATTGTCTCACTCTGATCGAATAAATGCATTATGCGTTGACTATTTTCCAAATTATTCTTGGCTCTATGTAAAATTAGATACGCTACATGGCTTTTAATATGATATTACTCTTATAACAAACAGAGCAAAAGGGTCTAAGTATATTAGTTAAC
>CAYQDP010000100.1:0-8799 GCA_964416235.1 uncultured Flavobacteriaceae bacterium
CGCAAGCTGTAAGAGCTGCAATTGCTGATAAAATATACTTTGCTTTCATAATGTTTTTATATAATGTTTAGTTATTTACGGATGTTTCTTTTCTTAAAATTTCAGTTGGGTTACCATTGTATTTAATATCACTGGCACCTGTTGAGTTGGTGACTAATTTTTGGGAAGCATGAACTTTTGCGCATGAAGCACCACTCGCAGTAACCAATGTGTTTTGAGAAATCAAATCACTCGCTTTTAAATTGGAAGCTCCACTTAAGTCGGCTACTAATTCAGTTGTATTTCCACTCAATTTGATATTGGAAGCGCCTTCCAATTCACTGATTACTTTTTTCGCGCTTAAAGGCATCTCCACTGAACTTGCTCCTTTAGCAACAATAGAAAACGTTTCTGCTTTTACCGGTGCAGGGGCCTTGAAGTTAGAAGCACCTGACATATTTAAAGCCTCTAAATGCGGACTTGTGATTTTGATTTTAAAGGAATGTTTGTAATTACCATTGGCTTTTACATAAAGCACATTTCCTTTAACAACAGTTTCAATGTTTTTAATTTCATTCGCATCGCCTTCAATAATTAAAGAAGTTGTATTGCTGTTTTCGTAAACGATGCTTGCAACACCGGTAGCGTTAATTTTAGTAAAGTTGCTGATGTTACGTTTATCCGTGTTTTGTGCACAAGCCGCAAAGGTACTTACAAAGGCGAGTGACAGTAATATGTTTTTTGTAGTCATAATTTTTGGTTTATTGTTTTTAATTCGGCCGTTTAGTAATAAGACGAACGGTGATTTAAAAAAGTTACAGCTTAATTAAATTTATTTTTATAAACTGTAAAATTACCTACCGATAATGTGTATTCTTCGGTATCGCCATGAACGTTTTCAGTGGCATTAAGTGTTTTTACACCCATTTGATTCAGATTCTTTAAAGCTTTGCGGGCACGGTTGAATAATCCTTTTTTCTCGGTATTGCTTGCTAAAACCTTTTCATCTTCATCATAAGGTTGCTCGGTGATGATGTATGCTTTTTTATTTTTTACTTCAGAAGAAGGAACAATTTCATTGATTGTATTATTGGTACTCACGGTTGAAGTATTTAAAGAGGCGATTGCATTATTTTCTGAAGGAGTAACACTGTTATTGTTTACAATAACTTCAGGTTCTGTTGTTGTGGTTGAGTTAGAGCTAACGCTTGTGTTTTTGATTTTAATCTTTAAGTTTACATTAGCAAGCGTTTTATTATTAGTATTAACAGAGTTTTCAGTTTCTGATGCGGATTCACTCGCAGTACTTGTGTTTTCTTTATTTTCATTGGAATTAAGCGGCGCGATTGTGTTGGTATTTAAAACTTTTACTTCGCTTAATTCTTGTCCGCCATTATCTTCAACATTAAAGAAACGGAACATAAACACAAAGGTTACTATTAATAGTAAAGCAGCAGCCATAGATAAAGTTTGACGGCTGAATAACCAGATAACTTTTGCCTCTTTCTTTAAATCACTTTTGTTTTCAAATACAATATTCAGTTCAGGTTGTAAAATTGTTTTCTGAAATAAGCCTAATTCTTTTTTAATTGAAGGATATTGAGAAGCTAATGATTCTATTTTATTTTTTTCTGCAGCAGATAAATTATTCTCTATATAATCAACATATTCCTCATCGCTTACAAGTGGTGTAATTTCTTTTTTAAGATTATTCTTGTTTTCAAAAGTAACGTTTGCAGCTTCCAGTTCTACCAATTCCAACTCACTTAAATCGATGTTTAATTCAGGATGTAAAACAACAAACTGTTGTAATAATGCAGTATCAGCCTTACTTAAATTGCCTTCCATATAGTCAAGCAAGTAAGCCTCATAATTTTCTAATGTGATGTTTGCCGCTTTCATATTACAACCTCCATTTTACCAATGTAATTTTTCAGAAACTGACGTCCTCTGAAAATATAAACTTTAACCTGACTCTCACTTAAATTGGTAATTTCACCAATCTCAGCATAATCGTAACCTTCGTAGTCGCGCAGCATAATCACTGTTTTTTGAATTTCAGGCAACTTATCTAAAGCTTCATTCAAAATAGCTTTTAAGTCGCTATAGTTTTTTTCGTAAGCTAAATTGTGCTCCTGAACTTCATTAAAACTGCCTTGCTTTTTTGCACGACGCGTGTAATCGATTAAAGTGTGGTATCCGGTAGTAAATAAATATGATTTTGCTTTTTCAGCTTCAACCTGATCTACCTTACGCCACATTTTTTCGAAAGTATCCTGTACAATATCGCGCGCAGCATCCTTATCTTTAATATGCTTCAAGATGAAGCGATACAAAGCATCCGAATGTGTATCCACGCAATTATTATAGTCGGTTACGGTCATTTACAGTAATAAGACGTATGGAAAAGAGGTTTTGTTACAGCAAAAATAGAACATATTTGAAATTTATATCGCTAAATATCAATTATTTGCGTTAAAAAATGAAAAACCCCGGCTTTTGGCTCGGGGTTTTTAAAGGTATTAAGATCTATTTCTTGGCGTAGCGTTGTCTTCTGCTTAAGCCATCGCGCGAACCAAATGATTTTTTTTCTTTAGAGTCGCCATCACGCTTTTTGTCGCCATCGCGTTTCTTATCGCTGAACTTTTTATCGCCATACGATTTCTCTCCGTATTTTTTCTCTCCGAATTTTCTGTCGCCACCGGATGATTTACGGTCGCCAAATGATTTACGATCGCTGTATTTTCTGTCACCACCGCCAGAACGGCCGCCTCCAAATTTTCTATCGCCACCACCTGAGCCGCCGCTACTTTCTTTGTAACGTTTTTCAGAAATTTCAAGAGATACTTTACGGTTATTAAATTCAATTCCGGATTTATTCACCGCCATAAAATCATCAACGAATTTACTTTCGGTTTCAAAAAACGAAAAACTGTTTTTAACATCTACATTAAATACCATACGTGAATGTACTTTTGCTGATTCAGCTAAAAACTCTTTCAAAGAATTTTTATTAAAGCCATCCATCATGCCAACATTTACGAAGAAGCGTTTCGTTTTATTGTTGTTTCCACCGTCTTTCGCTGAATTTAAATCAGGTGCATTTTGGTAGTAGTCATAGAAACGGTTAAACTCTTCTGAAATAAAACGTTTAATGATTTCTTCTTTGCTAAGGTCTTTTAATTCCTCATAAACTTTTGGTAAATATTTCTCGATGTCTTCATCACGAACTTCCACATCATGTAATTTTTTTACCAAGTGAAACAATTGTTTTTCGCACACTTCAACTCCATCAGGAATAGCAGCGCTTTCAAACTTTTTATTTAGGATACGCTCAATGTCTTTAATTCTTCCGGTTTCTTTCGGAGTAATAATAGCGATTGACATGCCTGAACGGCCTGCACGTGCTGTACGTCCGCTTCGGTGCGTATAATTTTCTACATCTTCCGGTAAATTGTAATTGATAACATGTGTAATATTATCTACATCAATACCGCGCGCAGCAACATCAGTAGCCACTAACATTTGTAAAGTGCGGTTACGGAAACGTTTCATTACAAAATCACGTTGCGATTGTGATAAATCACCATGTAAAGCATCGGCACTGTAACCATCTTTAATTAAAGCATCGGCTACTTGTTGGGTTTCTGCTTTGGTACGGCAAAATACCATTCCGAAAATTTCCGGATAGAAATCGGCAATACGCTTTAATGCTAAATAACGATCGCGTTGATTTACTAAATAATAAATGTGTTTAATATTTTCTGCACCTTCATTACGCTTACCCGCGCTTATTTCAGCCGGATTGCTCATGTAGTTACGCGCAATGCGTTCTACTTCTTTAGGCATGGTAGCGCTAAACAACCAAGTGTTTTTTGTAGAAGGCGTTTGTTCAAGAATAACATCTAAGTCATCTTTAAAACCCATGTTCAACATTTCATCTGCTTCATCCAGCACAACAATGTTGATGGTTTGTAATTTTACAGCACGGCGTTCAATTAAATCAACTAAACGTCCTGGTGTAGCAACAATAATTTGTACTCCGTTTCTGATTTCGTTAATCTGATTCACAATACTAGCGCCGCCATATACAGCTGTAATATTTAAACCTTTAACGTATTTACCGAAGTTTTTTAAATCGTTGGTGATTTGTAAACACAATTCGCGTGTTGGCGCTAAGATTAATGCTTGCGTATCTTTATCGCTTGCATCAATAGTGTTTAAAATAGGAAAACCAAACGCGGCAGTTTTACCGGTTCCTGTTTGTGCTAATGCAACAACATCGGTTTGCGTTGTAGTTAACAACGGAATAGATTGTTGTTGAATAGGCGTAGGATTTGTGTAGCCAAGATCTTTAATGGCTTGCATAAGGCTTGCGTGAAGCCCTAGTTCTTCAAAAGTCATAATTTTTATTTTAGATTAAACATTAACTGCTTCAGAAAATTCAACTCCGCAGTTAATGCCATACGGCCGACAAAATTCGCTCGAGTTAAACTCACTAAACAGTGATTTCGGGCACAAAGATAGGTTAATAAAACCCAAATACCTAATCTTTTACGTTTTAGTAACAATTTTAGACTGATTTTACACTGTAATTTTTATATTTTTGCGACTCGAACTTATGAAGAATCACTATGCAATAATTATGGCCGGCGGCGTTGGTACACGTTTTTGGCCAATGAGCACTAGCTCTCACCCTAAACAGTTCTTAGATATTTTAGGGACAGGTCGCACTTTATTGCAACAAACATATGATAGATTATTACGTGTTTGTCCGAATGAAAATATTTTTGTGGTAACGAGTTCTTCGTATGAAGAATTGTGCAGTACGCAACTTCCTAAATTACCGAAGCAAAATATTTTATGTGAACCTTCTCGTAAGAACACTGCGCCTTGCGTGGCGTATGCATCGTATAAAATTCATAAGATAAATCCGAAAGCCATAACAATTGTTGCGCCAAGCGACCATTTAATTACAAAAGAAGATACGTTTGTGAAAGCGATTAATTCTTGTTTTGCAAAAGCTGAGAAAGAGGATTGTTTGGTAACCTTAGGAATTAAACCTACTCGTCCGGATACCGGATATGGCTATATTCAATTTATAGAATCAGATAAAAAGGAGAAGGATAAACGGATTTATAAAGTAAAAACATTTACTGAGAAGCCTGACCACGATATGGCAAAGTTTTTCATGGAGAGTGGCGACTTTTTATGGAACTCAGGAATTTTTATTTGGAGCACAGAGAGTATTACCAAGGCTATGGAAGCTCACGATCCTGAATTAGCAAATGTGTTTAAAGAAGGTTGGGATGATTACAATACAAAGAACGAAGCTGCTTTTATAAAAAAAGCATACAATACATGTAAAAATATTTCCATCGATTATTCGGTGATGGAAAAAGCGAAGAATGTTTATGTACGTTCTTCTATCATCGGGTGGAGCGACTTAGGTACCTGGGGTTCTTTATATACGCATTTAAAACACGATGATAATAAAAACGCTATTGTGGGTAAAAATGTAATGCAGTACAATTGCAATAACTGCATTGTACAAGTACCTAAAAACAAATTAGTGGTGTTACAAGGTTTGGAAGATTATATTGTGGTAGAGTCGGAAGATGTATTGATGATTTGCAAAAAGCAGGACGAGCAGCAAATACGAAACTTTGTGAATGATGTGAAGGTGCAGAAGGGCGAGAATTACGTTTAAAGTTCTGTTTTAACCCGACTATTTCACCCACATTAATACTTTGTCGTTATTCTTGTAAGAATCGAAATCCTTATCAAAAAGTATTACAAAAAAATCTACCAGAGGTAGTATTCCGAATATCCCGCCTAAGCTGGCGATATACGCTACCGGTACATAAGGTTTGGTTCCTAAATAAATTCGATGCAATCCAACAATCCCAAATGGAAACGGAAATGCTAAAAGGGCTGCCGTTAATTTTTGTCGGTTGAATTGTTTTTCTCTTAAGCGTTTTAAAATCGGAAGCGGTCTTTCTTTTTCTAAGTTTTTAAATTCAATCACGCTTACTTCAGTAATGGTATTACAACTATCCCAATAAACAATAACCCCATTGTCTGCATTTATCTTTGCGCAAAGAAGGGTGAAAAGTATGAGAATGATTTTTTTCATTTTAGATCGAGTCAACGGAATGCTTATGAATTATATTTTATGTCAGTTCGAGTGGAGTCGAGAACTATCTGGCCGCGTCTCGACTCCGCTCGACGTGACACGTTCATCAAAAATAAAAAAGGGATTGTCGTGAAAACAATCCCTTTATTAAAAGATTAAACAATTTAATGTTATTCAAAATGAACTTAGCGCCTGTCCTGAGCTTGTCGAAGGATTATTTCTTAGCCGCTAAATAAAGTTCGTTTACTTTATTCCAGTTAATAACATTAAAAAATGCGCTGATATAATCCGGACGACGATTTTGGTAATGTAAGTAATAAGCATGTTCCCACACATCCATTCCTAAAACAGGAGTACCTTTACAAGTGTCAGGTAAATCCATTAAAGGATTATCTTGATTAGGCGTAGAGCATACCGCTAATTTTCCTTCTTTTACGCATAACCAAGCCCATCCAGAACCAAAACGTGTAGCACCGGCTGCTGCAAATTGAGTTTTGAAATTATCGAATGATCCAAATTCAGCTTCAATGGCTTTTCCAACTTCATTGGTTGGTACACCACCAGCGTTTGGAGCCATGATGTTCCAAAATAAAGTGTGGTTGTAATGTCCTCCACCGTTGTTGCGAACAGCCACCGGATACTTAGAAATGTTTTTGCAAATTTCTTCGATGCTTAATTTTTCTGCATCTGTTCCAGCGATTGCAGCATTTAAATTGGTTACGTAAGCATTGTGGTGTTTTCCGTGGTGTATTTCCATAGTGCGCGCATCGATATGCGGCTCCAACGCATTAAACGCGTAAGGTAATTTTGGTAATTCAAAAGCCATATTTTTTGTTTTTAAAGGTTAATAAATGAATACCCGAAGTTAGGTATTAATTGAGTTTTTAAAAATTAAATAATTGTTATTTTTCAAGAACTTCAACCGCTTTTTTAATGCTATTGTCGGTTTGGTTAATGATAGGATAATAAGCGTCTTTATCAAAAAGGTTTCGGCCAATAAGGGCTTTAAGCAACTGTTTTAAATTGGTTTTGCTTTTCTCAAATTCAGCTTGAGTTCCTTCTACCTTTTTGTTTTTCGCAAAAGCAAAAAACTCATTCATCACGTTATCGTTTAGGGTATAATTACTTACAAATTTATCCGCCGAGTAGGCTTTCAGCAATTCGGCACGATGTTTATCACAATATTCAAAAGCAAACGTATTAATGACACCCGCATAAAAAGCCCGGTTTACGAATGGAGTGTATTTTGCTGTGTCAAGTGGTACAAAAATATCAGGCATAATTCCGCCACCGCCGTAAACAATTTTCCCTCCCGGCGTAATATATTGTTTACTCTTATCAAGTTTAGAGCTATCGGCATGTACTAATTCTCCGTCGTTGTATCTTTCGATTTCTTCATTGTAATACGCCTCATTGCCTTCATCGTATGGCTTTTGAATACACCTTCCGGTTGGTGTGTAGTAACGCGCAATAGTTAAGCGAATGGCAGAACCATCCGGTAAATCCAACTGATCTTGCACTAAACCTTTTCCAAAGCTACGACGGCCAATAATGGTAGCGCGATCATTATCCTGAACTGCACCGGCCACAATTTCACTGGCACTGGCACTTCCTTCATCAATTAAAATTACAAGCGGATTATTTTCAAAACTTCCATGTGTACTGGCTTTATAAGTTTTTTTAGGGTTGGCACGACCTTGTGTGTATACAATTTGCAGACCGTTAGTTAAAAATTCATCGGCGATATCAACCGCTGCTTTTAAAAACCCTCCCGGATTACCGCGTAAATCCAAGATTAATTTCTTCATCCCTTTAGCGCTTAAATCATTAAATGCTTTAATGTATTCTTCGTAGGTTGTAGAAGCAAATCGGCTTACTTTAATGTATCCGATACCAGGTCTTACCATGTAAGAAACATCAACACTGTAAAGTGGAATTTCATCGCGTGTAATACTGAAATCTATGGTTTTTTTAACACCACTTCTTAATACGGTAACAACAACAACAGAGCCCTTTTCGCCGCGAAGTTTATCAAACACTTCTTTATTTGTGATTTTTATTCCAGCAACATTTTTTCCGTCAACCTTTATGATTTTGTCACCGGCCTTAACGCCAAGTTTTTCAGATGGACCACCCGCAATAGGTGTAATAACGCGAATCGTATCTCCATAAATATTGAACTCGATACCAATCCCTTCAAAATTACCTTGTAAAGATTCATTCACATGTTTAAAATCTTCGGCTGGAATATAATCAGAATGAGGATCTAGACTTTTTAGCATGGAAGTAACAGTTTTTTCAACCAATTGTTTTTTATTGATTGAATCAACATATTGTTCTTCTATGTAATCTAATAAATTATTGATTTTACGATACGGGTTGCTTTTACCCGGTATTGAACTATCGTTAATGATGGTGTTTTCAAATGAGAAAAAGTATCCGGCAAAAATTCCAATTACCAAAACAATCGAAAAGTAAAGTGGAAGTAAAGGGTTGCTTTTAGATTTTACTTCATTTTCATTTTGGATTGGTTCCTGCATTTTTGTAAATTTGTGTAAAGGTAATGCTTTAAGAGCAAGCAAGCGTAAATGTTTTTCGTAAAAAAAATAAAAATTATATCAGCGGTTGTATTCTATCTATTGGCGGTTTCTTCCTGTAAAAAGAAGGCGCAGCAGGTTAATAAC
>CAYQDP010000101.1:0-8785 GCA_964416235.1 uncultured Flavobacteriaceae bacterium
ATTGAGCCTTTATTGGAAAATGACAACCACATTATTGGAGTTCATGTCAATTCAATGAGTAATAAAATTGAGGATTTACACATGAAAGATATGCTTGATCGCAGTTTTCATTGCGCACTCGGACAATCTGTATACTCCAAAACACACGCCTGTGATATTTTTTTAGAACCTCCGGGAATGAGTCGCTTCGGTATGTTTGATTTTCATAAAGCTGATGAGATTTTCGAATATTCATACGAATACGCATGTTCGGTAAAGAGTGAATTGGAAGGAATGAAATTTATTTAAAGGTTATTGACCTAAACGAAAGTAGGCTGTAATTGGATAATGATCCGTATACGTTTCGTCACACACTTCAAAAGCATTACATTTAATTTCTTTATCATGCATAATGTAATCAATTCGGAATTTTGGGAATTTACCCTCGTAAGTTCTTCCAAAACCACTCCCCTTCTCTACAAAAGCATCTTTTAACTCACTTCCAATTATGCGATAAGCATATGATGCCGGTGTATCATTGAAATCCCCGCATACTATTACTTTATACCGGCAATTTTTAATACTATAAGCGACTTTCTCAGCTTGTTCAGCACGTTTCACGAAAGCACGCTTCAAGCGACGTAATATACTTTTCGAATTCTCCAGTTCGTCCTGTGCATCATCCGAATCCAAGGCATCATCAATAAATTTATAATCCTTTTTGCTAAAACTAATCGATTGCAAGTGCATATTGTAAACACGCACGGTATCTTTATTAATCAATAAATCGCTATAAATACAAATATTATTGGATTTAGTATTAAAAACGATTGTCCCCTTATTAATTATTGGATACTTTGAAAATGTAGCCAATCCAAAATGATTATGTCCGTACGCTATAGTTGTATACTCCACATGATGGTATTTTGTATTGAGTGCGTTTACAACCGTATCAATATTATGTAACCCATCCTCACGATTAGAATTATAAAACTCCTGTAAACATAGAATGTCCGGATTAATTTCCTGTAATGAATTAATAATGTGTTGTCGCGATTTTTTATTCTTACTCCAATTGTACAAATCAAAGAGCATGCTATTGTAAGAAGTTACTTTAATATCGCTGTTTGAACCTTTGTTGTTAATCGTTACCTGAAAGTATTTATTGAAAGTAAAAAAGGTAAGTAGTATCCCGAATCCTGAAATTAAAGCTAACCGACGGAATTGCACAAGCCAGAATATGCAAAACAGAATATTTAAAATTACTAAGTAAGGATATGCTAATCCAAAAAAAGCAATCAACCAAAAGAGTTGCGGAGAAATGTATTTAGCAATGGCACCAATTAATAATGCAACCACAGCAAAATAATTAAGCCATAAAACAAACTTATTTAAACGGGATAATTTACGTGCCTTTCGCACTTGTGCCATTTGCCTTAATTCGGCCAGTGATATGTTTCTGAGAGAAATAATGGCGCGCCGTATTTGAGTTTATTTTTTTGCCAGGGCTTCCTCAACATAAGCAAACGTAGATAAAATCTCAGGCTTACCATCAACAATAGCTACATCATGCTCAAAGTGTGCGCTCGGCAATCCGTCGGCCGTTACAATCGTCCAGCCGTCGTTTAATTGTGTAATATTTTTCTTGCCAAGGTTAATCATCGGCTCAATCGCAATTACCATTCCGTCTTTTAATTTCGGACCATCACCACGCTTACCGTAATTAGGCACCTCAGGTTCTTCATGTAAACTTTTTCCTAAACCATGCCCTACCAACTCACGTACCACACCATAACCGTGACTTTCTGCGTGATGTTGAATAGCGTAACTAATATCTCCTATACGATTTCCTGCTCGGGTTTGTTCAATACCCTTTAATAAACACTCTAAAGTAATATCCAATAATTTTCTGTGTTCAGGTTTTATTTCGCCAACACCAAATGTATAAGCATGATCACCAAAAAAACCGTTTTTCTTAACACCGCAATCTATCGATACAATATCTCCGTCTTTTAATGGTTTATTTGTGGGAATACCATGTACCACCGCCTCATTAATGGAAATACATAAGGTGGCCGGAAACGGAGGATTTCCTCTGTATCCCTTAAACGCAGGCACGCCGCCATTATCGCGAATATATTCTTCCGCAATTTTATCTAAGTAAATTGGTTCTACACCCGGTTTAATATGCTCAGCCACCAAACCTAATGTACGCGATACCATTAATGCAGATTCACGCATTAATTCAATTTCTTCTCTGGTTTTAATATAAATCATTTTCTTCCTAAGAACCTTTTAAAAAACGAAACTTCTTCTTTTCTATAATTATTATGCGCATCCGGATTCACCACTACATGAAAAAAATCACCGCCATCAGGATGCAACATTTGCCAAACTTCGCTCCATCCACGAAATCCTCCAATATTTCTATCATCAATAAAAATATCGGCATTTAATTTACGTGCTACTTTCTCTGATACTTCCTCCTCAGGAAAATTACGATTCACAGCATAAAACTCTACACCATTTTTACGACAATATTCCACCGCCTCGTGTAACAAATCACCATGACGGTAAGCCCATAAAATTAATTTATGTCCCTTTGCCTGTAAAGCTTTTAATGTTGCAAACGCGAAAAGCATTTCCTTGCCTATTCCGGGATAGGAATGCTCTACTATCGTACCGTCGAAATCAACGGCAATTACTTTACTATCCGGACTTATAAAATGGTTCGACATATTATAAATTTTTAGCAGTAGTTACATTCATGTTATTATCCAATTCATATAAACGAGGCTCAGCCGTTCCAATCTCGAATTGTAAAATTTGCTCAGGTGTCATTTTTTCCAAATACATGATTAGGGCACGCAAACTATTTCCATGTGCGGCAATCACAATGTTTTTTCCGGCTTTCAACTTCGGAACAATTTCCTTTTCGAAATAAGGAATAACACGTGCTGCAGTATCTTTTAAACTTTCACCATTAGGAGGTGCAATATCGAAACTACGACGCCAAATCTTAACTTGTTCGTCACCGTATTTCGCTGCAGTATCAGCCTTATTTAAACCTTGTAAATCGCCATACATACGTTCATTCAAAGCCGCATCGTATGTTGGTGCTATTGGCGCATGCCCTGCTGTTTCTAAAGCAAGACTTAAAGTTTTTTGTGCGCGTTGCAAAGCAGATGAATACGCATAATCAAATTTGAATCCTTTCAATTTTAAACCTGCATTCTTTGCTTCCTGAATGCCCTTTTCCGTTAAATCCACATCTACCCATCCGGTAAATTTGTTTTCTAAATTCCAAACACTTTGTCCGTGACGAAAAATTACTAATTGTGACATAAAATATACTCTGAGTTCGTTTTAAAAATTAATGTATAAATATACGAACAAAAAAGCTATTTTTTAATTAGCTGAATAGTAGTAAAGTATGTAGTTTTTACGCCAGGTTTGATTGGCAAGAGCGTTGTATTTCTCTAACAACGGTTTAGCATCTGTATTGATTAAATTACACGATTCTACAGCTTCCTGAATTTCATATTTTTTAACCTCAGGCGACTTGAGAGATGCAAAAATCAAAATATTTCTTTCGTCTTCTTTGTTAGATGCCGCAACCATTTTACAATTAAATCCTGCACTTTTTAAGGTATTGAGTAATATAGACGTTCCTAATCCGCGTTCTCCCTTTAAATAACCATGCCAATTTATAATTAGACTGGCATCCTCCTTCAAACACTGCTTAAGCTTTTGTAAACTTTCAATGGTGATAACATGCACAGGTTGCTCTTCGGCTTTAAATACGTCAATGAGTATAACATCAAATTTATCTCCACAGTTATTGATAAAACGGCGGGCATCATCAGCAATGGCAATTGTGTTATTATTAAGATGGAAATAGTTTTGAGCTGATTCAATAATATGCTCATCTAATTCAACACCCGTAACTGCATATCCCTTACCGGCAAGAAGGTTAGAGGTGAGTCCGCCACCCATTCCCAAAACAAGTGCATTTTTATTCTCAGCATGTGTAAGATTAGAATCCAACAATGCAATGTATTGAGAAACGGATTTACCAGAGGAGATATCCATTTCAGATTGCACTGTGTTATTGACCAAAAGCTTTCTGATTATCGTTCCGTTAATGGTATCATCAATGATGTTAATCTTTCCCAAAATTCCATCACTTTGATAAATACAATTTTTTACTGGGGTCTTCGATGTAAAACTACTTACAAGCAACATTAAAATCAAAACCGAGGCTTTAAAACCGTTAGATTTTTGAAGAATGATTAAAGAGATAGCCAACACTGCAGCAAATACAAATAAAGTTGCATTTATACCAATAGTAGGAATAAACAAAAAACCGCATAAGAAAGTGGAAATAATTCCGCCCAAAGTAGAAATCGAATAAACGAGTCCACTTACCCTGCCCGACTCATTTGAATTTTGTGTTTGGATGGAAATAATAAGCGGTGACGCTGCGCCCATTAACAACATGGGTACACTTAATAATAAAAGTGCGGAAATAGTGACTGAAAATAATAATCCAAACCGAAGCGCGATGGGTCCAAATAAATTGGCGATGAAAGGCATTGCGCCCATGTACAAAACGGCAATTAATAAAACCAACGATAGTTTTTTTAACCGGTCATTTTTCTCGCTTAATTTTCCACCGTAAAAATAACCTGCTGCTAAACTTCCTAGTGTAACTGCGATAACTGCCGCCCACACATATAAGCTACTGCCAAAATAAGGAGCAATTAATTTTGAACCGCATAATTCGGTAGCCATCACCGCTGCGCCTTCGAAAAAGCTGACAATATAAATGCTTCTATTTGATTTGGTCTGCAAGAATTAATTTCCGTTGTTCTGACGGCGCTCTAAAGTATAAACATATTGGTGCGCTAATTTAGTTCCGTAATCCGAATAAGATTTTCGCGCCCACTTTAAGGCTTCATTTAAATCTCCCTTAACCTCATATGCAATCGCAATGTTATAGCAAGAGCGTCCTGCAGTTTTTCTATTAGCGGATTTCGCTGTCTCTTTCCAGATTTCAATAGCACCATCCCAATCATTCACATAAGCTCTTCTAACACCAACTGAAAACTGCGCATTTTTACCTTTTTTATAATAATCACGATGTACCCAATAAAATGAAGAAATAAATTTAGATGCCTCGCGCTCGCCTATATGTACTGCCGTGTTTTTTACTGCTTGAGTTGGTAATGGCGCTAAAATCGGAACACCGGTTGCAATCTCATGCACAGCTTCATCGCTATAATGAATGATTTGTTTAGTTAAAGTATCATACAATATCCAACCATACATCACATGATAACGAATGTCTTTTACTCCATTCACATTGCCATTAAGCACCTGCATGCCTGTATTGATCGCGCTTACTGCTGCATCGGAATTGGTATCGAACTTCTCAAGCGACATTAAAGCGTTAGTTTTGTTTTCGCGACATACCTTTGTTACGGTTTCCCACTTAAGAGGATCGCTTTTAAACGGGCCAACATTTCCGTATAAGCGGTGCTTCTCAGGAATTACCGTGGTAACCGGACCGTAAGAATTCATGTAACGGGAAAAACTAAAAATAGCGTCTTCAGGTCCAACCTTATCTCCAAAAACAGATTCTCCTGTAATTACCGATTCAAAAATATTTTGTTGCTTTTTCGAGCTATCTACAATTGTTCGGTTTACCATGGCAATTTGTTTAACATGCTCCGGCAATTGAACTAAAGGAGGGTTGTACAATTTAAACCGTAAGTCAACGGTTTTACAACTCGAGAAAAATACGACTGCAACAATTGCAATTAAGATGTAATTCCTTTTCATATTACTTTTTATAAGCATTCATTCTTAACACATGATCGGCCAGCACCAATGCAGCCATGCTTTCTACAATAGGTACCGCACGCGGTAATACACAAGGGTCGTGACGGCCCTTTGCATCAAGGTTCACTTCTTCACCTTTTGTATTAACACTTTTTTGCATTTGCATGATGGTTGCTACCGGTTTAAACGCCACATTAAAGTAAATGTCTTCACCATTACTGATACCACCTTGGACGCCTCCACTGTTATTTGTGAGGGTATGAATAGTGCCTTTTTCATTGGTAAAAACATCATTTAACTGTGAGCCCATGTAGTTAATAGAATCAAAGCCCGTGCCAAACTCAAAACCTTTAACAGCATTTATGCTTAACATCGCTTTACCAATATCCGCATGCAATTTATCAAATACAGGTTCTCCTAATCCAACAGGAGTTCCTTTTATGATGCAAGAAATAACTCCTCCAACAGTATCTCCTTTTTTGCGAACCTCCTCGATAAGCGCAATCATTTTATTCGCAGTTTCCGAATCCGGACAACGAATGATATTGCTTTCTGTTTGAGATAAATCAAGCTCAGAGTGATTTTTATTGAGAGAAATAGAATGTACGGTACTAACGTAAGCCTGAATACTTATACCAAATTGTTTTAAAAATAATTTTGCAATGGCACCCGCTACAATGCGACAAGCCGTTTCGCGTGCTGATGACCTTCCTCCTCCTCTGTAATCGCGAATACCATATTTTTTCTCATAAGTAAAATCGGCGTGAGAAGGGCGAAAATTATCTTTTAAATGTTCGTAGTCTTTACTTTTTTGGTTTTCATTCTCGATGATAAAACCAATAGGTGTGCCGGTAGTTTTTCCTTCAAATACACCTGATAAGAATTTTACTGTATCACTTTCTTTGCGTTGAGTTGTAATATGTGATTGTCCGGGCTTACGACGGTCTAATTCATTTTGAATGAATTCAACATCTAGCGCTAATTGTGGTGGACAACCGTCCAAAATGCCACCAATTGCTTCTCCGTGGCTTTCGCCGAAAGTGGTAAGTGTAAACAGCTTGCCAAAAGTATTACCTGCCATATAAGCAAAGGTAATAAATAAGCGCTAAAACCTATAACAAATAGAAAGGTCGGAGAACAAAGTGCCGTCGAAATCAAAATTGGTAAACCGATAGTTACTAACCTTACCTGTTTTGTTCTCTGTAACCCTCTCCTTATTAAACGAAACACTAATGCTTGGACCCATAGTTGCTGAAAGCAACCAATGCTTACTGATGGGGAGACGTAAATTATAAAAAGCCTGAAGGCCAACTCCAATTCCATCATTTACCCTCACTCTTCCCATTGTGTCAACTTTATTGGCATTGTAATTATGTATAGGCATTGATGTTTCAAGAGGTGAACTTTTACCACTCCAGTAATACGCATCCTCAATGCGCTTATGCTGATAATTTACAAAAACATCTCCACCAATAGACTGTATAAGCCTTCGTGAAACAAAAATTCTCTCATACCCTAAATTAAGTTGTGCTTTAGGTGTTTGTCGGTAATTCATATTCTGATAGATTAAATTCGTATCCGTAACACTATATAGCGACATAAACCCATTTTCATACGGCATATTATTACTTTGATATGGGAATAAAGATGCAGAAATTCGAATTGCATTCTTTAAATCAAGATATCTCCTATAATTTAGCGACACCCTAGCACTTTGCATAGGCGTTGCACCACTAAAAATGTTTATTAATGGCAAGGTATTCACGCCAATTTCGTTTTTATAAACCTTAACAGAATCCTTTTGCTGCGCTTGCATGTTTAGTCCTAAACCAAACATTGCTAATAATAAAATAATGTACTTCATACGCTAATAACGCTAAAGGAATATTTTTTATTGTCTGCTACATTTATTTAACTTTACACAAGCATGAAACTTCTTATCAAAAACATAAAAACACTGGTTCAGGTTAGAGATAACATACTTGAAAAAGTGAGCGGAAAACAAATGGCTGATTTGCCTTGCATTGAAGATGCCTGGTTAGCTATTGAAAACGGATTAATTGCTGATTATGGAAGCATGGAAGAATTTCCGGGTATTGTGGAATGGAAAGATTTAGAAGTGATTGATGCAACAGGCAAAATTGTTATGCCATGTTATGCAGACAGCCATACGCACATTGTTTATGCAGGAAATCGTGAAGGAGAATTTGTTGACCGTATCAACGGATTAACCTATGAAGAAATTGCCAAACGAGGTGGTGGTATTTTAAACTCAGCGCAAAAATTACGTGAGGTAAGTGAAGATGATTTATTCGAACAATCTTTGATCCGTTTTTATGAAGTAATAAAACAAGGAACCGGCGCTATTGAAATTAAAAGCGGTTATGGTTTAAATACTGAGGCAGAATTGAAAATGCTTCGCGTTATTAAACGTCTTAAAGATTTAAATATCATTCCTGTAAAAGCTACGTTTTTAGGAGCGCATGCAATTCCTGCTGAATACAAAGGGAATAAAGAAGGTTACATTCAATTAATTATTAATGAAATGTTGCCTGCCATTTCTAAAGAAAAATTAGCAGATTATATCGACGTGTTTTGTGAAAATGGATATTTCAGTGCCGAAGAAACCAAACTAATTTTAGAAGCGGGGTTAAAACACGGACTCACCCCTAAAGTTCATGCCGAGCAATTAAGTCATAGTAACGGCATACAGACCGCAGTAACTTGCAAAGCAATTAGTGTTGACCATCTGGAATATTGTAATGATAAAGACATTGAAGTTTTGAAAAACAGTATTACTATGCCAACTGTTTTACCCGGAGCAGCTTTCTTTTTATCCTTACCCTTACCACCGGCACGAAAGATGATTGATGCAGGATTACCTGTAGCATTTGCCAGCGATTACAATCCGGGAAGTTCCCCGAGTGGTAATATGAATTTCATGATGAGTTTGGGATGTATT
>CAYQDP010000102.1:0-8728 GCA_964416235.1 uncultured Flavobacteriaceae bacterium
TGAAGGTTGATGTTAAAACGAAAAACGTTAATAACAAGAACGCTAAGTCTACCATGGGAGTCATGTCGATTCGTGTCGACTGCTTCTTGGCTCTTTTCTTGCCACCTTTGCCGTGGCCACCGCCGCCATCTTCTGCAATTTCTGCCATGTGTTAATGTTTTTATTTACTCTTTAAGGTTGAGGATTGGTAACCGTTCCGCCACCTTCTAAAGATGTAATTAAGTTAAACTGATAAATTTTTAAATCCGTAAATGTTTTGATAGCATCTTTTACCAAAATATATTTGGTTTTGCCATCACATTTAATTGCATAGCGTGGCTTCTCTGCTTTAAAATCAGAACCTGCTGCTTCAGCTTGTTCTTTTGCTGCATTATAAGCCATAACCGCTTCTTTACCCGCAAACGAAATCCAATCCTTCAATTGTGGATTTTTTAGAGTATCGTTTGGAATACCTTTTTGCGGTTGAAAGCTGGTACGTTCATTTTCGCTGGCGTCAATATATCTCGGCAAATCTTTTAAATCAACTCCAATACTTGGTAAACCGCTGAATTTTTTAATTTGTTCTTCAGTGAATTTTACACCGTATTTATCGCTCATTTGGCGTAATGCTGCCATTTTAGCTGTAGAGTTGCTGATTCCAAAAAACAATCGGCCTTTATCATCAATGGTAACCATAATGTGGTTATCAGGTAATGTAACCTGACCAATTGAAGAAGGTGGGTCAACCGTTACCGGTTCGGCCATACGAAAAGAAGCAGTCAACATGAAAAAGGTAACGAGCAGGAAAGCTAAGTCCACCATTGGTGTCATATCTAAGCTTGGTGCGCCGCCTTTTGATGGTTTTTTTGACATTTTCTTTGTGTTTTAATATTTAGATGAATACTTCTTTTAAATTCCATAAACACACTAAAAAAATATTTTCAGTGTGCTATTGAATTATTTTCCGCTTGATTGGAATTCACCGATAATGGTAAATCCTGCCTCATCCATTGCGTATGTAATTTGATCGATACGGTTACTGAATAAGTTATAGAAAATAATCGCGAAAGCAGAAGTTAAAATTCCTACTAAGGTATTTACAAGAGCTTCAGAGATACCGGTTGCAAGAGCAGCAGTATCAGGAGCACCCGCGTTAGCTAAGGCCGCGAACGCACGAATCATACCAACTACAGTTCCGATAAGACCCGCTAATGTACCAATTGAAGCCATGGTTGAAATAACTACCATGTTTTTAGATAACATTGGTAATTCTAATGAAGTAGCTTCTTCTAATGCTTTTTGGATAGCGTGAACTTTCGCTTCTTTATCCATGTTGGTATCGTTCATTACGAATTTGTATTTCTCAATACCTTCGCGAACAACGTTAGCTAATGATCCTTTTTGAGCATCGCAAGCAGCAACAGCTCCGTCAAAATCATGATTTGATATTAATTCTTTAATCTTAGCAACAAACTTTTCAGTTTGTCCTTTACCGTTAGCTTTTTGAATAGTTACAAAACGCTCAAGAGCAAAAGTGATTACAGTGAATAAGAAACCTAATAAGATTGGTACGATAAATCCACCTTTGTACATGGTCCCTAAAATATTGTGCGGATGACCTTTAATTGGGTCGCCACCTTCAAAATTACTAGGCGCACCTAACACTTGTGTGAAAATGAAAACGCCGATTCCGATGCAAATAGCGATTGCTAATGCTGAAACTACCAAAGGAAATCCTCCTGATGTTTTGTTCTTGCTCATAGATGTATGTGTTATTAGTTATTATTAGTTTTTATGATTGCCAAACTTAGTAAATTAGTTTTAATTGTAAAAGTTTTTGAGATTAAGTGTTTGTTACTTGTAATAGAACGTTTTACGCTCTAAAAATAGTGTCTTAAAGCGAGCCCAAAATGGGGGAGTTTTATAAGTGGCTGTTATTTTGCAATAAGTGGTGCACAATACCGTTATTCTTTTCACGAAATTTGTTAAAAGACGATAATACTCAGTTTTATTCGCTCTTTTTGAGATAATTTTATACTCTGTTTGAAAGGTTTAAAAACATATTTGTTTTTTATTCTGGTTTTGGCACTCAATCCAATCCAAGCTCAGTTGTTGGTATCACCCAATAACAGCCCATCTACTTTGGTGAATCAGATAGTTGGTAATAACGTAACCATTACCAACGCAGTTTTAAATTGCGGTTCGGGTGGTTCAGGGATTTTTCTTTCAAATAATTCAAACATCGGACTTAACAACGGAATCTTACTTACAACAGGTAAAGCAACTTATGCGATGGGTCCGAATAACGATAAGGACAAAGCAGAATGTTTTAATACTAACTCAAGCATATCCGATCCTCAGCTTATGGCCATTGAACCAAAAGCTACTTACGATGGTTGTATTTTGGAGTTTGACATCAAGCCTATTTGTAATACACTTCAAATTAAATATGTTTTTGGTTCAGAAGAATATCCTGAATTTGTAGGCTCACAGTTTAATGATGCGTTTGGTTTTTTTATTTGGGGACCAAATCCTGCAGGAGGCTCTTATTCGGGAAATAACATTGCGCGCTTGCCAAATTCAACACAGGTTACAATCAACAATATCAATAATGGTTCTACTAATAGCGGCCCTTGTACAAATTGTAGTTTTTATGTTAACAATACCGGTGGAAGCACAATAGAGTATGATGGTTTTACTACACCCTTAACTGCGTCGGCGAATGTAACGCCTTGTCAAACTTACCATTTAAAATTAGCGATTGCAGATGCCGGTGATTGTGATTATGATTCAGGCGTGTTTTTAGAATATGGCGGAATAAGCTGTTCTCCTTCTCAAATTCCATCAATGCCTACTCAAACTACTGCTGCTTTCTGCGATTTGAATAATGGTTCAGCTATTGTAACTGTTGGAAATTATACCGGAACGGCTACTTATTTGTGGAGTCCCGGCGGACAAACCTCTGCAACTGCGGTTAACTTAGCTCCCGGAAATTATCAGTGTCAAATTACTTTCCAGAATCCTTGTCCTTACACTAAAACAATTACTGTTCAGGTTCCGCATAACAAAGGCTTTAATGTTACGCAAACCATCACCAATATTAAATGCCCGCAGGATATTAACGGTTCGGCAACCGTTGTTCCTAACGGAGGTAATGCACCATACACTTATTCATGGAATACTAGTCCTGTACAAACATCTTCAACGGCTACTGGCCTTGGTTTAGGAACTTACGTTTGCACAATCACAGATGCAACGGGTTGTGTGAAAAAAGATTCGGTGAAAATTTTCGCGACAACAACATTGTCTTTATCACCCACATCAAATCCTGCTTTGTGTAATAATCCTACCGGTGAAGCGTTGGCAAATGTTGGAGGAGGAGTTCCGCCATACTCTTATGTTTGGAATACTTTACCTGTTCAAACCGGTTCAATGGCGGTTAATCTTATGCCTGGTTTATATTCAGTAAATGTTACGGATAATGATGGTTGTGTAAAAACGGGTTCAGTGAATGTTGGAAATTTTGAACCTGCAATTACGATTGTAGATAGCATCGTGCACGCTACTTGTAATCAATCTAACGGTGCCATCATAATCGATACGCTTATAGGCGGAACATATCCTTATACGTTTAATTGGTCGGGCGGACAAACTACGCAGTCTGTCTCAGGTTTAGCTGCCGGTGCCTATACAGTTACCATTCGTGATGCAAATAATTGTCCTGCTGCTAAACTTTACGCAATAAATAACTTCACATATTTACCGATTGCAAGTGTAATTAAAGATGATAAGTGCGATCAGAAGAAGGGTGAAGTAACAGCACTTGTTCTTGGGGGAACAGCTCCTATATCATATACCTGGAGTAATGGACAAACATCACAAACTGCAAGCGGTTTGGGCGCGGGTTCTTATAATGTGATTGTAAAGGATGCAGTTGGTTGTACGAACTCAGCTGTGTTTAATGTGGCAAATTACAATGATGTTTTCAATGGTTATATTGACATGAATCCGCGAGACCCATCTGTAGATGAAAATTTCCAAATCACCATTCACCCAACAAGTTTATGGAATGTGGATTTTGCAGGATTAAACACAGGATTTATGTTGCGTGATACCATAGCTGTACTCAATTTATCAGAATACGGTTGGTACTACGTAAATTATTTTTTAGTGAGTGATAACGGTTGCCGAACTACTGTGAAATATGATTTTTTCATCAAGGATTTCATGACACTTTACTTTCCAAACACGTTTACGCCTAACGCAGATGGCGTAAATGATATTTATTTTGCCGTTGGAACTTTGGTGAAGGAATTTAAAATGCAAATTTATGATCGTTGGGGCGAACAGGTTTTCAGCACCGACGATTTGTATAAGGGTTGGGATGGTAAGTACAAAGGAAGTTTAGTAAAGGAAGATACCTTTACTTATAAAGCTTTGGCTAAAGATTATTTTGGAAAAGCTTATAATTTCACCGGCCACATTAACGTTATTCGTTAAATCATGAACATTGAAGAATTAAGAGAATATTGCCTTTCAAAAAAGGGAGTTGAAGAATGTTTTCCATTTGATGAAGAAACCCTTGTGTTTAAGGTGATGGGTAAAATGTTTCTTTTAACCGGTATAGATTCGAAACCGGTTGAGTTTAATGTAAAATGCGATCCCGATAAGGCAATAGCATTACGTGAAACTTATAAATGTGTAAAACCAGGCTATCACATGAATAAAAAGCACTGGAATACAGTAACTTGCGACGGGACAGCATCTCAAAAACTGATTAAGGAATGGATAAGTCATAGTTACGATAGCGTGGTAAGCAGCTTGCCCCAAAAGCTAAAAAAGGAGCTTGAAGGGTTATAATATTTTTGTAAATCCCTTATTATTATTACATTTGCATCCCTTTTTTAAGCGAAATGGGCAAAAAGCAGTACATAATAAAATTTGCCGGATTGCCTGTTGGGACTCACGAGTTTGAGTTTAAAATTGAGGGAAAGTTCTTTGAGCAGTTTGCAGATAGTGAAATACAAAAAGCAGATTTAGATGTGCGTGTTGTATTACTAAAGCAAAATCATCTCATGCAAATGCAATTTGATATTAGCGGAACAGTTAATTTAAGTTGCGATCGCTGTTTGATAGATTACGATTTTCCAATCGAGTCGCAGGAGGAATTGGTTTTAAAAACCGGGAATCCCGACGAAAGTAACGATCAGATCTTAGTAATTAATGAAGGAGATGCCGGCGCTGATGTTTCTCACTATTTGTATGAATACATAATGTTAGCTCTTCCAAACCGTCGTGTGCCATGCGAGATTGATGATGAGGTAGAATGCGATGAGGTAACAAGAGAAAAACTGGACGAAAGTTCAGTCCATGAAACAGAACCAAATCCCATATGGGAAAAATTAAATAAAATAAAGTTTAACAAGAATTAAAATAAGAAACCATGCCAAATCCTAAACGAAAATTATCACGCTCACGCAGAGATTCACGTCGTGCTACTTACAAAGCACCGAATATGACGATTGCAAAAGATACTACAACCGGAGAAGCACATTTATTTCACCGTGCACACTGGTTCGAAGGAAAATTATATTACAAAGGAAAAGTTGTAATGGAAAAAGCTAACGCTTAATCCTTTCGAATAATATTAAAAGAAGCCCCTTCCTGGGGCTTTTTTATTAGACTAAAATTCAGGCGATTATAGCTACGGTTTTTTTAAACAGCCTATTGATAACTTTACCTCTTTAGTGTTGTATTATTAAACCTAAATTTGTTTTTTTAGCCTCTTTAAGAGACACTAATTTGTTTATGAAAATTGGTTTGGATATAATGGGAGGCGATTATGCTCCCAAAAATTGTTTGGATGGCGCTATTCTCGCCGCTAAAGAACTTCCCTCTGATACAATTATAGTTTTAATTGGTGATGAGGTGCAAGCCAAAAAATATTTAACGGAACAAAACGCCGATTTGTCCCGCTTCGAATTTGTGCATACAACCGAAGTTCTCGAAATGGGTGCGCATCCAACTAAAGCCCTAGCACAAAAACCAAATAGCAGTATTGCTTTAGGATTTAAATTATTGAAGGATGAAAAAATTCAATCTTTCTCAAGCGCAGGTAACACAGGAGCAATGTTAGTTGGTTCTATGTTTTCTGTAAAAGCAGTGCCGGGAGTTATTCGACCGAGTATTGCTAATCCTCTTCCAAAAGAAAATGGAGGATGGGGATTGATTTTAGATGTTGGAACTAACGCAGATTGTAAGCCTGATGTTTTATATCAATTTGGAATTTTAGGCTCTATCCTTGCAAAAGAGGTTTACAAAATAGAAAAACCAAAAGTAGCTTTGCTCAACATCGGCGAAGAACCTGAAAAAGGAAATTTAGTAGCGCAAGCAACTTATAACTTAATGAAAGACTCTAAAGATTTTCACTTTGTAGGTAATGTTGAAGGCCGCGATTTATTTAACGATAAAGCCGATGTAATAGTTTGTGAAGGCTTTACAGGTAATGTGGTATTAAAAACTGCGGAAGCATTTTATACCATGATGCGCAAACAAAAAATTAAAAACGACTATTTCGATAAGTTTAACTACGAGATTTACGGCGGAACTCCGATTCTGGGAATTAATTCTAATGTATTAATCGCGCATGGTATTTCAAGTCCTACTGCTTTCAAAAACATGTTATTGTTAGCAAAGGAAATTGTTGATGCTAAACTCAGCGAAAAAATTAAACAAGCATTTCAGTAATGATAAAAGCAGCCATAACAGCAGTTGGAGGTTACGTACCTGAATACATTTTAACCAACGACGAACTCTCAACGATGGTAGAAACCAACGACGAGTGGATTACTACTCGTACCGGCATAAAAGAGAGAAGAGGCTTATCGGAAATGTGTGTTGGAGCCGCTAATGAAATTCTTAAAAAGAGAGGAATTTCCGCTGAAGAATTGGATTTGGTAATTGTTGGTACTATTACAGGCGATTACGGTTTTCCGTCTACCTCCAATGTAGTATGTGATAAAATCGGTGCAAAAAATGCTTGGGGTTTTGACTTATCTGCAGCTTGCTCCGGATTTATTTATGCTTTGGCAACCGGCGCACAGTTCATTGAAACCGGGCGCTATAAAAAAGTATTAGTAATTGGTGGTGATAAAATGTCTTCAATCATTGATTATACCGACAGAGCTACTTGTATAATTTTTGGTGATGGAGCAGGAGCTGTTCTTTTAGAACCAACCACAGAAGATTTAGGTGTAAAAGATTTTATTCTGAAAGCCGATGGCGCAGGAAGAAATTATTTATGCATGCATGCGGGAGGTTCTGTATTACCTGCGTCTCACGAAACAGTAGATAAACGTCAGCACTATGTGTATCAGGAAGGGCAAGCCGTGTTTAAGTTTGCGGTGAAAGGTATGGCTGATGTGAGCGCTGAAATACTTGAAAAAAATAATCTTACTTCTAACGATATTCATTGGTTAGTGCCACATCAGGCCAATAAACGAATTGTGGATGCAACTGCTTCCAGAATTGGTTTAAGTGAAGATAAAATCATGATGAATATCGAGCGTTACGGCAATACAACGGCCGGCACCATCCCTCTTTTGCTGTGGGACTATGAAAAGCAACTTAAAAAGGGAGATAATTTAATTATTTCAGCCTTTGGTGGAGGTTTTACCTGGGGTTCTATATGGGTAAAATGGGCCTATGATGGCAGTGAGGTGAAATAATAAAACTGCTAAAAATCATCTTTTTTCTTTCTTATTGTGACTTTCGTTTCTTTCCCCTTAAATCCGGGGAATTATGACAATTATATGACAATAAAAAGGCTTTGAATGGCGACATTTGCACCTAGTTGAAAACCTTCAAAGTTATATCCTTTAATCACCGCAATTTTCCTTTAGAAAAGCTGGCTTTGTTGCATTTAAGCGAAGAAGCACAAAGTTTGTTTTTGGGAAAAATGAAATCAGACTTTGATTTCGAAGAATTATTACATCTAAGCACGTGTAATCGCGTTGAGTTTTTCGTTTGTTCCGAAACTTCTTTAGATGATGCTACAATAAAGAATATTTTAAAATTTGTAAATCCGCAATTAGCTTCTGAAGATTTAAATTCTTTTACGGCGTCTGTTGAATTATTTGAAGGAGACGAAGCCATTAATCATGTTTTTGAATTGGCATCTTCTCTAAAATCTTTGGTTGTAGGAGAACGTGAAATTATCACTCAAGTGCGTAAGGCTTACGAATTCTGCAATGCTTTAAATTTAACCGGCGATTTTACACGTTTGTTGGTTAAACAAACCATCGAGACAGCAAAAGAAGTTTTCACGCATACCGATATTGCAAAAAATCCGGTATCAGTAGTTTCGTTAGCATATCGTCAACTTCGTGATTTAGGAATTAAAAACGAAGCAAGAATTATCATGGTTGGTTCGGGTGAAACCAACACCAATATGGCAAATTACTTGCAAAAGCATAAATACGCTAATTTTACGGTTTTTAACCGAACACTTGCTAATGCGCAAAAGCTCGCGGAGAAATTAAGCGCTGCTGCTTTTTCACTAAATGATTTAGGCTCATACAATAAAGGATTTGATGTATTAATCACCTGTACAGGTTCTACTGAACCGATTATTACAGAGAAAAATTATCAAACACTAAAAGCAGGTGATAATTCAAAAAAGGTAATTATCGATTTAGCATTGCCTGCTGATGTAGATAAAAAAGTATTGGAAAATAATTCAATTCACTAT
>CAYQDP010000103.1:0-8707 GCA_964416235.1 uncultured Flavobacteriaceae bacterium
AGTATGTTAAATCGTATTTACGTAATGAGCGGATGATTTCAGCTTGTTTATTTAAAACTTCAGCTTCTTTTTCTTCTGCGTTACTGTAAGCACCTAATTTAGCCGAAGAGTTGGTAATGCTGTTGGCCTCATCTCTTAAATTATTGGCTTGTTTTTTGGAATTATTTATTTGTGTAATGGCTTCTTGAATTTCAGCTAATTCAGGTGCTTCGGCGGTTTTCGCTTTTTCTATGTAATTCGCAATGGCCGCGTCGTTGTATTTTAATTGCGCTTCGTTCAATTGTTTTTGTAAGTCGGCGCTATTTGTTTTAGTGATAAACGATTTGTTTTCAAGTTCAGTAATTTCTTTCACCAACTGTTCTTTTTCAGTACCGTTTTTTTCAGTTGCTTCTTTACGTTTAACAGAGGCTTGTTTGTCGTAATTATCTGCTTCGTTATTTAATTTATCAATGTTTGCTTTGGTGGCTTCAATGCCCATCTGACTGCCCGGTGTTTTCTTAATCTCATCTTCAATAGCACCGTATTCGTTACCTAAAGCAATAAGGTTTGTGATGGCATTGGTTTTCACAGAAGAGGCTTCACTGTTTTTATGCGCTACAGGATTTTGATCGATAAAGCCAATCGTTGATTTTACCGATTCATCCTTCACCACTTTATATTCAGGATTGATGGTTGGTGTATTTGCGGCAACAGAAGTAGTGTTTTTTGGTGTAGATGTTTTAGTAGGTGTTACGGTAGCAACAGGTTCCTTGGTTTCTTTTACAGCCGGTTCTTTTGTTTCCTTCACCACAGGTTCTTTCGTTTCTTTAACCGGTGTTTTCGTTTCGTTTACAGCCACAGTACCGCTGGTAACAGGTTCTTTGGTTTCCTTCACCGGTGTTTTAGTTTCAGTAACTGCTACTGTATTTGTTGTTACAGGTTCTTTAGTCTCTTTAACTGCAACCGTGTTGGTTGTAACAGGTTCTTTCGTTTCCGTTATAGGTTCTTTCGTTTCTTTAACCGCAACCGTATTGGTTGTAACAGGTTCTTTGGTTTCGGTTACAGCAACAGTATTAGTGGTGACAGGCTCTTTGGTTTCTGTAACAGGTTCTTTTGTTTCTTTAATTGGTTTTTCATTGGAAGCAATCGCACCGCTTTGTAATTGTTCATTTGCTTTAGTTAAGAGCGCCAAGGCTTCGACTTCTTTTTTATTTGCTTCTAATAATAAGTTCTGTTTTGCTTCGCTGTTGTTTTCGGTTAAAGCTTTGCTAATTAATCCTAATGCTTGAGTATTGGATGCTTCGGCTTGTTTCTTTAAACTAACGGCTTCCGCATTACTGTTGTTCTTAATGGCAGGGTTTTGTGCAAGTTTATTGTTTTGTGTTTTATATTCGTTTTGGTTGGCCTTACTTAAAGTCATGTAAGCATCAAGCTTTTCTTTATTTAACTGGTTAAACTTCTGATTAACCTGCGTTAAAGCAGCAGCATTTGGATTTTCGTTAAACTCAGCTTTCTTAAGTGTATAACCCGGATTTGATTTCAATAGTACTTTTATAGCCTCTTGTTGTTTTGCTAAAGCTTCCGCTTCTTTTTCTTCTGCATTACTGATGGTACCTAATTTAGCGGCATCACTTCCGAGTCCGTTAGCCTCATCGCGCATCGCGGTAGCTTGCTTCAAATAATTATTTGCTTCGGTATTTAATTTGTTCGCTTCATTTAAGTTGGCCGTGTTTTCAGGCGTGTTTTTATTTAAATAGGTAGCCTGATTTACTAATTCAGTAATGTTTTGATTGTTTAAATCGAAATCAAACTTGTTTTGTTTTTTAGTTAAGTCGGCCGCTTCTAAATATTTTTTATTGGCATCTGCATCTAATTGTTTCGCTTCAGCTAATAACTTTTCTTTCTCAGCACCTGATTTAGTGTTGGCTGTAGTGCGGGTTTCTTTTGCCTTAGAAGCCAGAGCGTCACCTTGTGATAACAAAGCATCTTTATTGCCGCCCGCTGTTGTAGAAGTATTGGTTTTAATGGATTCCTCTGCTTTGCTAATGGCCTTATCTAATTCAGCTTTGGTTGCATCGGTTGATTTTAATTTAGTTTCAGCTTCCTTCTTTAAATTGATGGCATTAGCATCTTTGTAATCGTTATACGCAAAGGCCGGGTTGTTAGAAGTGTTAACGTTTGCTTTTAAATTATTGAGTTTGTTTAAATCGTCCTTACCGTCAAAAGCAACTGTGTTAGCAGTGTTAGCAGGCGTAGTATTCGACGTAATGGCTGTTGTTTTATCGGATGTAGCTGTTGAAGTATTGGTAATCGCCACCGCCGGTTCTTGTCCGTTTATTTTATTGGTATTAGCCGCTATCTGCTTTACGTTAGCATCCTTTTGCTTTTGATAAGTTGCAATTTCATTTTTCAGAGCTGTTTTTTCAGCTTCTGTTTTAGCAGTCTTTAATTTGTTATTGTCGGCAACAATTAAAGAAGTTAACTCTTTATTGTAATCGGATAAAATAATATTTGAGCTTTGAAGATTTTCCTTGCTTTCATTTCCGGCAATCGGATTGAGTTTCTCATTATACTTCGCCGCTACACTTTCAGGTGTAACTTTGGCCGTAACCGGAGTTGAAGAAGTGGTGGTGGTTGTTGCAGACGGAAGAATAGGAGTAGCCACCGCAGTTTTGGAATCGGTTGTTTTTATTTGATTCGCTAAGTAAAGTTCTGTTTCATTCGTTTTAGCGGCGGTTTTTAAATCTTCCACTTTCTTTTCGTTAGCGGCTAATTCCGTGTTTTTCTTTTCTAAATCAACTTTTAATTCATTCACCTGAGCGGTTAAGCTTTTCTTTAAGGACTTATCTTTACTGTTTTTAATTTCAGTTTCATTAACGCTGATTTCTTTATTGATATCTATAATCTCGTTTTTTATTTCATTCGATTTCGCTTCCGCTTTAGCTATTTCAGTTTGTTTTTGCTCAGCATTTGATTTTATCTTTTCATAAACAACATCCGATTCCTTTTTAGGTTCGCCAATGGCAGAAACCTGTTGTTGTAATTCATTCAGTTTAGTAGCGGCTTCTTTGTTGTTTTTGTTTTTTGCTACATTTTCAAGTTGCGTAGCGTATTGATTGTTTAAGTCCGCTTCGTTTTTCTTGGCAAGTGCATCTTTTTCTAAGCTTTTCGCTAATTCGTTGAGGGTTTCGGCAACTTTTGTAGCCGATTCTGCATCCGATTTTATTTTCTCAGCTTCTTTTAAGGCTTGCTCTTTTTTGACCGGGTCGGTAACAGAATTAGCGTAAGTTGTTGCTTCATTAGCCTGCGTATTTAATTTATCAGCCTCTATTTTCTTTTGTTCAGCTAATTCTTTCGCATCACTGGCATCCTGGTTAATCTTGTTAGCTTCGGTATAAGCTTCCTGCGCATCTTCTTTAGCAATGTTTACTAATTGGTCGTTTGAGTAAGCCGGCTTCACGGCTGTTGTAGAAGTTGTATTGGTCGCGTTAACTTTTACATCTTCATTTGGTTTTTTAGTATCCGTAACCGGTGGCGTTACAGTTGGATTTGTTGTAGTAACGGCTTTCGGGTCTTTTTCGTTAGTAGCTAACGGTTGACTTACAGTGGCAGCTTTTACGTCATTTTCATTAACCTCAAGTTTCGCTTTCTTTTCAATTAACTCTAAGTATTGTAAATAGCTGTTGTCATCCGGTGGCGAATCGAAGTAATTGATAATCTTCAACACTTTATTATCGTAAGAGATTGATTGTTTAAATGGCGCAAAGGAAGTGGCCATTGGAAGAATTACTTTATCCGATTGTACAGGTAAGCCGGGTGTTTCTACTGTATATAATAATTTACCGCCGTTTGGAACTTCCATCGAGTAGTCACCATTATCTTTTGCTTGAAACACGCCAACTACTTTGCCGGTTTCCATATCTTTTACGGTAATTTTAGAAAGTAAACTTTGACGTGCATCTTCTTTTAAAACGGTTCCCTTAATAAAGGCAACAGTCATTGGTACACGTTCTGTTTTTACTTTTAATACATCAATTTTACCGGGCGGGCTCTGACGTCCGGTAGAGAAGTAAGCATATTTCTCTGACGAATCTGTCACAAATAAATAATCATCATCCGGAGAGTTAATTGGGAATTCTAAGTTAACAGGCTGTGACCAAGTACCGGTAGCATCATCATAGGTAGATTTGAAAACATCATAACCTCCCATGCTGTTAAAACCTTTAGAGCTGAAATAGAGCGTGCGGCCATCAGGATGTAAGAAAGGATAATCTTCATCAAACTCTGTATTAACAGTTGGAAGTTTTACAGGCTTAGAAAATTTATCTGGAGAAACTTTTACGGCATAATAAATATCACGACCGGTGCTGCCATCTTCACCAAAACTTGAGAAATAAATTTTATCTCCTGATTTAGGAATGTAAACAACAGATTTTTCTTTTTTCTTTTTATCATAAGCTGTTCTGAATTGATCAGGTTTTACTAAGAGCTTTCCGCCGATGGTGCTTAAATCATAACTCCTGAAATAATCTGTTTCGTTCAATTGTTTTTTATTCATCACAACCAATTCGGAAAGTGTAGCTAATAAACGTTTACCGTTTACGCAGGAAGTAATCTCCTTATCAACCTGTAATTTCTTTTGCTGGGCAGCACTGCCTACTTTTTTATACTCTTTGTAGAAAAAAATCGCCTCATCAAAAAGATAATTGATGTGAAAAGCTTTCGCATAATAAAACTTAGCGTCTTTAGGGGCATCGGATGGGTGTGTGGCCGCAAATTTTAAATAGGAAAAACATTTTTTCTTATCTGCCTCCGAATAAAGCATACAAACACCCAATTTGTAATTGAGTTCAGGATCTTTTGGATATAAAGCAACTAATTGAGCATAGAGGTTATAGGCCTTAGTAAAATCATCATCATCAAAAAGTTTATCAGCTTCCTTACGGAGTTCTTGTTCGCTTTTAAACTGTTGCGCATTTAAATTACTGATAAACAGGAAATTAATAACAAGAAAAACAACGAGAAAGATTCGGTTTTGTGCGAACATACCGTTTATACGGAGGAATGAATTGATATGATACAGAATTTTAGTCAAAATTAGCATTAAAGCTATATATAAGATGCTATTTACCAATTTTTTTCACAAAAAAAATCAAGCAAAAAATTAGTTTTTATCCATAAAATGTTAATTGTTAAAATAGGACTGGCACTATTCCTTTTTGATTATCTTTGCAACCTAACCAATAAAAAAAAGCAAAATGATTAAAAAATTACTTTCTGGAGTTGCAGTTTTCGCTGCAGCGTTCTCTTTCGCTCAAAGCGGAAAACAAGTTGTTGATATCGGTGTTCGCGAGACCTTAAGCTCTAACACTGGTTATGCAAAAACAAGCTCTATGCCGTTACAGTGTGATACACTTTACAACTTTAACGCATTTGCTCCAACAACAACAATTACTATTTACACAATTCCCGGTTCTGCATGTTCACCTTCATCTACAATCCCTGGTTACGGTGGATTCGTAGCAGGTAACAACTGTTATGGTGATGCTGCAAAAGCTGCGTATTATGCTGGTTCTTCTTATAGCGCCTTAACATCTCCATCTGTTACAGGTTGTTTCGTAGTTATGTACAAAAACCCAACAACTGGTCGTGGTACTAAAGGAGCTCCAACTAATACAATGGGAATCAATATTTATAATGGTACAATGGCTGGTGGTCCAACACCAACTACTGCTATCGGTGGTGCTTCTGCTACAATGGGGCAAGTATTAACAGCTTTCTCTTCAACTAGCTCTATTGGTGTAGTTCCATTTGCATTTACTACTCCGGTTGCTGTTACTGCAGGAGGTTTCTTTGCATCTGTTGAATTACCAAAAATTTTAGGTGATACTGCTGTTATTTACCAAATGTATCAAGCTACTACAACTAGTGGTTGGGAAAAAGACAACACTGGTGCTTGGTTTGATATGAAAACTAACTGGGGTGGTACTATTAACTTCGAATTAGGTATTTGGCCTATTTTAGGTTGTGGTCCAACTTCAATCAGCGAGCAAGAATTAGGTAACTTCTTCAAAGTTGTTCCAAATCCATCAAACGGTGTATTTACATTATTATCTTTATTATCTAATGTAAATTATGACATCAATGTAACGAATGCTTTAGGTCAGGTAATCATGAGCAAAAAAGGCATCAACGGTGCTGCAGCTAATGACATCAACTTAACAGAATACAACAATGGTGTTTATTTTGTAAACATTACATCTGATAACAAAACTGTAACTAAGAAATTAATCTTAAACAAATAATTTGTTTCTTAAATAATTTTAAAAAGCCCCGTAAATCGGGGCTTTTTTATTGAATATGGTTTTTAATGCTTTTTTACTAATAATCTAATACCTATTTTTGCAAAGCATTGAAGAAAATTCTTTCATACAGCTTAATTTTTAGCCTACTTTTTTTACTAGCATCATGTGAAGCATGGCGCTATAATAAGCTTACCAAAAGTTCCGATTACGAGAAAAAATTGGTAAAAGCCGGAGAGTATTATAAAAAGGAGAATTATGTAAAAGCCATACAGCTTTATCAGGAGTTAATTCCGATTTATAAGGGTAACGAAAAGGCAGAAGAAATCTATTATTACTTTGCTTATTGTAATTATTATCAAGGCGATTATGCTTTGTCACAATACCACTTTAAAAACTTTGCCCGTCAGTTTCCGGCAAGCAAGCATACCGAAGAATGCTATTTCATGAATGCATATTGCTATTATTTGAATTCTCCTTATTACACACTCGATCAAACGGATACTAAAAGTGCCATTAAAGAGTTTCAGGCATTTATTGATAATTTTCCGGAAAGCAGTAGAATTGATACTTGTAATGTACTGGTTGATAAATTGCGCCAAAAGCTTGAGAATAAGGATTATGACATTATGAAGCAGTACTTTAAGTTGAGTGATTATAAAGCAACTATTACTTCCAGCAAGAATTTTATAAAAGAGTTTCCGGATTCAAAGCATGTTGAGGAGAGCTATTACCTCATGATTGATTCTTATTATTTATTGGCAATTAACAGTATTCCATCAAAAAAGCTCGAAAGATTGGACGGGGCTATTGATAATTACTTAAAATTCGTAGATTTGTACCCCCAAAGTAAATATTTGGATAAAGTGGAAGCTGTTTATACCAGCTGTAAACAAGTAAAAGAGAATATAACAAAAGCGCAATAAAATGGATTTTAAAAAGACAAACGCCGAATTAACTACAGTAACACGTGATATCCGCAAGTTTGACGGTGTTACAGGAAATATTTATGAAGCTGTAGCTATCATGAGCAAACGTGCTAATCAAATTAGCTCAGAAATGAAAGAAGAATTATCGGCGAAATTGCAAGAATTTTCAAGTCACTCTGATAATTTAGAGGAGATTTTTGAAAACCGTGAGCAAATCGAGATTTCTAAATTCTATGAGAAATTACCTAAACCAAGCTTAATTTCTGTTCAGGAATTTTTAGAAGACAAAATCTATTACCGTAATCCAAACAAAAGTGAATAGGATTTTATCTTAATTATATTAAAGGCAGTCGGCTTTACGCTTACTGCCTTTTGTTTTTATGGTACTTCAAAATAAAAATATTGTATTAGGAATAAGCGGAGGGATTGCTGCTTACAAATGCGCGCATTTGGTACGACTTTTCGTAAAAGCCGGGGCACATGTTAAGGTGGTAATGACGCCAAGCGCTAAACAGTTTGTAACTCCTGAAACACTTTCTGTTTTAAGTAAAAATGAAGTCCTTATTGATTTTTTTGATACCCAATCCAATTGGAATAATCATGTTCATATAGCCGAATGGGCTAATTTAATTGTGATTGCTCCGGCAACTGCCAATACTTTAGCAAAAATGGCGACAGGTATTTGTGATAATTTACTTTGTGCGGTGTATTTATCGGCTCGCTCTAAAGTTTATATAGCACCGGCAATGGATTTGGATATGTACCAACATCCAAGTACAAAATCTAATCTTGATGTGCTTAAAAATAACGGAAATATTATCATTCCGGCCGAAAGCGGAGAGCTAGCAAGTGGATTAAGTGGAGAGGGTAGAATGGCTGAACCTGAGAATATTGTAAGGTTTATCGAAAGTGATTTATTAAGTACTTTGCCTTTAGCCGGAAAAAAATTTTTAGTGAATGCCGGCCCAACTTACGAAGCCATAGATCCGGTAAGATTTATTGGTAACAGAAGTTCAGGAAAAACAGGAATTGCTATTGCTGATGAATTGGCTTCTCAAGGCGCAAATGTTACTTTGGTTTTAGGTCCTTCTGCATTTGCTCCAAAAAACAATACTGTTAAACTGATTCGTGTTGAGTCGGCGCAACAAATGTATGAGGCTTGTGTAAATGCTTACTCTAATTGTCATGTGGCTATTTTAACAGCGGCAGTTGCTGATTACAAACCTTCTTCTGCAAGTGATATTAAAATAAAAAAGAAGTCGGAGGAAATGAGTCTAGATCTCACAAAAACAAATGATATTTTGGCAGAATTGGGTCGTACAAAGAAGAATCAGATTTTGGTGGGATTTGCTCTCGAAACTAACGATACTTTAGATTATGCCCGTAAAAAACTAGAAGCTAAAAACCTGGATGTTGTTGTTGCCAATACTACTTCTGAAAAAAATCCGGCATTCGGCGTTGATTTCAATGCCATAACTATCATTGATAAACACAATA
>CAYQDP010000104.1:0-8644 GCA_964416235.1 uncultured Flavobacteriaceae bacterium
TGAACCGAGTTTAATAGAAAATATTGTAGAGTTTACCAGTTATTAAGTAAACGGTCCAATTACTCAGTATCATTGGGATTTTGGAGATGTCCATAATCTAACGTATGACTCATCAAGTTTAGCGCATCCTACCCATGAGTTTACCGCGATTGGAATGTATCCGGTTACTTTAATAGAAACTAACATATATGGATGTACTGATACAATTACCAAAATTGTTACTGTGGTAGAAGACTTTACTTTATATGTTCCAAATGCCTTTACTCCAAATGGTGACGGTCATAATGATATTTTCCAGCCAAAAGGAATGGGCTTCAAACCGGAGTCGTATGAAATGCAGATTTTTGACCGATGGGGAAATTCCATTTTCAGAACAAATGATGTAAGCAAAGGGTGGGATGGAACAGTTAAAGGTTCTACATTAAAGGATGATGTATATGTTTATAGAATTAAATGTGTAACCTCAAACGGAGGTATTCGCAAAGAAAAAACCGGACACGTTACTTTAATTAAGTAATATCCGTTTAAAATTATTCATAAATCTCCGTCTCATAAAGGCGGAGATTTTTTATTTTCACCCTACATATTATGAAACAATTTCACGATTTAATGCGCCATGTTTTAGAGCATGGTGTAAAGAAAGAAGACAGAACAGGTACGGGTACAATTAGCGTATTCGGTTATCAGATGCGATTTAATCTGGAGGAAGGTTTTCCATTATTAACCACCAAAAAACTTCATACTAAATCCATCATTCATGAGTTATTATGGTTCCTTCAAGGGGATACCAATATCAAATACCTTAAGGATAATGGTGTAAGTATCTGGGATGAATGGGCGGATGCCAATGGAAATTTAGGACCGGTTTATGGACATCAATGGCGCAGTTGGCCAACTAAAGATGGGAAAACCATTGACCAGATTACAAAAGTAGTGGAGATGATTAAAAAAACGCCTGACTCTCGTCGCTTAATTGTGAGTGCTTGGAATGTGGCAGATATTGATAATATGAAGTTGCCGCCATGTCACGCATTTTTTCAGTTTTATGTTGCAAACGGTAAATTGTCTTGTCAGTTGTATCAACGCAGCGCCGATATATTTTTAGGTGTGCCATTCAATATAGCCTCTTATGCCTTATTAACCATGATGATGGCTCAGGTTTGCGGATTGAAAGCCGGAGAGTTTGTGCATACTTTTGGCGACGCGCATCTTTATTCGAATCATATAGAACAGGCTAAATTGCAGCTAAGCCGTGATTGTCGTCCGCTCCCAACCATGAAAATTAATCCGAATGTAAAATCAATTTTTGACTTTAAATTTGAAGACTTTACTTTAGAAAACTACGACCCGCATCCGCATATTAAAGCAGCCGTAGCCGTGTAATTGAGAAATAAATATAATTTTGTAGCAAATTAGAAACTATGAACGACGTAAAATCAGTAATGGACCATGCAAGTGCAGCAATGGATAAAGCCATTAACCATTTGGAAGTGCAATTAACTAAAATCCGTGCAGGTAAAGCTAATCCTGCAATTTTTGAGAGTGTAATGGTAGATTATTACGGAAGTATGGTTCCCATTCCTCAAACCGCTAACGTAAATACTCAGGATGCGCGTACCATTGTCATTCAACCTTGGGAGAAGAGTTTGTTAACTCCAATTGAAAAAGCTATTCAAATGGCGAACTTGGGGTTAAATCCGCAAAACGATGGTGTTATCATTCGTATCACTATTCCGCCATTAACAGAAGAACGCCGTAAAGAATTAGTAAAGACTGCCAAAGCTGAAGGTGAAGAAGCGAAAGTAGGTATTCGTAATGCGCGTAAGGAAGCAATGGAGAACGTAAAGAAACTTCAGAAAAACGGATTAGCCGAAGATGAAGCGAAAGATGCAGAAACAAAAATTCAACAGTTAACCGATCAGTATGTACAAAAAGCGGATAAGCATTTTGAACAGAAAGAAAAAGAGATTCTAACAGTATAAAAAAAGCCCCTCAAAACTGAGGGGCTTTTTAATTGACGATTATTTTATAGGTTTTAATATCATCTTTGCCGTAATATAATCTGAGTACATAGCTGGCTTTTGCCAGATTCCGAATATCTATGTTATATCCTCTTAAATTCTCGACTGCATTTAATCCTTTAATTTCCTGACCAAGCATGTCAAATAATTTTATGTCGGTTAATTCTGCTTTACGTTCGGTTTCAATATAAACTAAATGACTAGATGGGTTAGGGAATATTAAAGTTTCAGTAGCTCTTACACTATCCGCAATAAATACGCTTTGTTCAGTCTCCCATTCATTACAAAAAACTTCAACATGTAAATGTGCGGTATAGGTTGTGTCTTTTTTTATCGCAGGATACTTATGCCTTACTTTTTGTCCTGGGAAACTGAAAATTTCAGCCTCATCACCATCCCCAAACATCCAATGATATGTTACATTACCACCCAACATGGTATCGTGTGCCATAAAGAAAACCGAATCTTTTTCTTTTCTATAAGTAAAACCGCCGGTAACTACATTGGTATACGAAAAAACCGATTTTGTAATTGAGTCTTTATTGACGCCATCACTTACTACTAATTTTACATTATAGTTTCCTGTATTCGTATAATAATGAGTGGGATTTTTTAGAGTGGAGGTGTTGCCATCACCGAAATCCCATTTCTGACTGGTAGCGCAAGGGCTAAACGAACTGAATTTGCTATCGCAGTCAATGTATTGGAAATCGGCATGAATCAAAGAATCCATGATGATTTGTTGCTGCATGCAATCTTGATGCCCCCCACCATTATCCGCACACAATAAAATAGTATAGGTATCCTTTGCAGGAAACTGATACGTCATGTTAACAGTAGTAACCGTATAAACCGGTTGTGCAAAACCTTGTCTGAAAACAGACCAAGTGTAAGTTGCAGGCGCATTAGAAACAGTGGTGTTATAAAAAAAAGTAAATCCACCATAACATAAATTGTTGTAATCGAAGTTAACGGCGGGGTGGACGTGTTGCGAAAAAGTAATAAATGAAGATAAAAAAATAATAAGTGTAAGAATTTTCTTTTTCATATTATGATTATCCATTTACTCAAAGATACTTAACAAAGTAAGTAAAAGCAATTAATGTGCCAAAACTTGTTAATAAGGGGCATAAATAAAAAAACGGACTAGTAATTTATTACCTGTCCGTTCTATTAATTGGTCTAAAATATTACTGCACTGTTACTTTAAAACTAACATCTACATCGGTGTCGCCTGGAGTGATGGTTCCGTTTTTCGTTCCGGGTTGGTGTTTTAATACAATGTTTAATGGATTTTTTGTAGTACCGGTAGCAGCGTAAGTTCTCCATCTTGTTTTAAGTCCGATGCCTCTCTGTGGAGACCCACCATCTAGATCTGTATAAGTGATATTTAGGCCCGATCCACTAAGGGTTAAGTTGTATGGAGAACCCGATGGATTTGTTGAGTTAAAGAAAAACATATGATCCGCACCTTCAGCTAGTACCTCATGAGATATAGTGTCTACTGGGCTTTTTGTTTCGTCTAACAAGACTATTTCAGTAAAATAAGTTGTATTCGGACTCAAATTAAAAACCGAATCGCTTTGGGTAGAAAGACTGGTTGTGCCAGGACCATAGAACCCTGCTTGTCCTCCATCCCCATCCGGGTCTTTATACATAAATGTATAAACAGTGCTGGTGGCCGAATCTGTAAGTAATAGTTTGAAGGTAGTAATAACCTCCGAAGTATTGTCGGGAGGAAGCGGATCACTTGGTGCCGGTTCGTTTTTCTTTTTTTTACACGATAAGCTTAATAAAAGTGTAGCAGTGATTAGTAGACTTGATAGTTTAAATAGTGTTTTCATGATTTTATTTTTTGTCGTAAATAGTTAATGGAATTTTTAATCTAATAGTGAAATTTCTTCCCATAGCGTCTGTATAATAACGGAAGCGGTCGAGATAATCGCGGTAAATAACATCGAGTAAATTATTACCGGCAAGGCTGAGGTTAATAGTTTGCTTTCCGAATTTTAAATCACTTCCAAATTCAAATCCAAGAAGTCCATAACCATCAGGAGGCGCTGCAAAATCTGTGTTTTGTGGTACGCGCCATTGTTTAGTAACATAAGTATAATTCACTTGAATGAAATTATTACTGAAATGTTTCCCTGCATTGAAATAATAATTTACCTCAGCGGTATAACGGTCGGAAGGCATGTATACTAAATAATCGTTGAGGTCTTCATTCCACGCTCTGAGTAACATGGCTTTTGCCGTCACTTTTAAATGATTGAATATATCTGCAGTTACTTTTAAATCCGCTCCGCTTATTCTGGCATTTGCTTGCTGATAATTAAAGACAGGATACGCACCTTTAATAGTTAGTTCGGGCTTAGAAGATGGATTTAAGTAAATGAAATTGGTAAATTGGTTATGATACAAGGTTGCCTCTGTAAAAACATGGTTTAATTTAAGCAAAGCAGTGAATGTTGCGTTATAAACTTGTTCCGGCAGCAAGTTCTTATTTCCTCTTTCAATTGCCCCAACACTTTGATGAATGCCATTACTGTAAAGTTCATTTGGAGCCGGGCTCCGCCATGCTGAGCCAATATTCAAAAACAGATTAAGATATTTACCCTGCTTATAAATGGTACCGATATTCCAACTCACATTGTTAAACTTTAATGATGGTGTTACAAGATTCTTATTCTCGTAGAAATAAGACTGCAACTGTTTTTCATCATATCTAAGGCCGGCTTCAAGTTCCCAATGTTCAGTAACAAATCGTTCGGTAGCAAAAGCTCCCCAGGTATTGTTTATGAAGTTGGGAATAAAGTAACGCCCTAAATAGACATTTTGTTGGTTCATATAGCTGCCTCCAAATTGTCCTCTGAATCGTTTGATATTATCGTGTTCCAAAACAAGTTCTCCTGTTTGTGAGGTAATACTGTAATCCAATTCAGGTAAGTTTAAAGCGGCGAGTGAATCATTCAAGGGTTTGTCTTTATCAAATTCCTGACGCGAATTATATTGATAAGCGTATTGAGCCATCAATCTCCACTTTGGTGCAAAATGATAATGCAGTTTTCCTTTCGCTAATTCATGACCAATTTGCTGATACGGTCTTCCGATATCATAAGAGAAACCCGCTAAACTATCCTGAGGTTTATTGGCATTAAACGCATTTTGTAAATCAGTTAAATTACCAATGTGCGCTCCCGGAAAGATGCCGACTTTAGTATTGAATTGCGAGTAGTAAACTTCGGCACCTATTTTTTTCCGGTGATAACCCAAAGCATAAGAGAAATTGTATTCTTCAACACCGGTATTCTTTAAATAGTACTCCGGCGTTTTTACATTACCGCTTTTCTTATAGGTTCCTTGTACTCTCCAATTGAATCCTTTTAATTTATCGAAGTAGCCTTGTAAAATAGCCGAACCGGTTCCTGATTGACCATTGCTGGCACCAATCATGTTTAACTCTCCTGTTACACTTGCCGTATCAGGTAAATCGGCCGGCTCTACTAATATTACTCCGCCTAATGCATCACTTCCATAACGAACAGAATTGGCGCCTTTTACTACCGATAATTTTTGTGCAATAAAAGGATCAATTTCCGGAGCATGCTCGTTACCCCATTGTTGTCCTTCATGACGGATTCCATTATTTAAAATGAGAATTCGATATCCTTGCAATCCATGAATCATCGGTTTACTGATAGTTCCACCCGTATTTAAAGTAGTAACTCCCGTTACTGTTTTAAGCGCATCTCCCAAGGTTTGTCCGCGTGTTTTATCTAACTCTTTACCGCTGATTTCATCTGTTGTTTGCGTTTTTACCATTTCCAGACGCTTATCCATGATGTCGATTTCGCTTAACTCAATCTCGCTGTGTGGTAATTTTACCGATAAGAATGAGTTTTGTTTCACCATGGTTTTAATTATAGTGTCCTTACATCCTAAATGCTGAATTAATAATGAATAATTTCCTTCGCATAAACCGATTATCGAAAAACGACCATGATCATTGGTTACATAATTGTTCTTCGTCTCCAATAGGGTAATAACAGTCCCGTCCAGTTCTTTACCGTCATGCAAGTCGATAATTTTACCCGATAAGGTAAATTTACATTCTTGCGCATGCAGGTTAAAAAACGGGAATAAGAAGAGAATATGTAAAATGATTCGCTTAATTATTCGTTGTTTTATTTAATCCGTATTTAGAATTCAGGTTAAATAAAAGAAGGTGGTCCACGCAGATAATTCGTGAAAGAATAATTAAAATAAACACAATCGTTTAATGTATGAAAAGACGCTTCCTTGTCTTGAATAGTAATTTTTGTATCAGAGTTGTTTTGGATAAAATCCAATGATCGGTAACTAAAATATTTACAGGCAAAGCAATCCTCGTTTTTCGGTTTAATATGATCGTGACTTCCATCACAGTTTTCACTTTTTATATTGTGTACTTCAAATAAGTGGCATGCATCATTATCTAATTCTATACTACAAATCGTTTCAGTGTCATGATGATGATGGAGTTGAGCATGAAAGGCAGTAGAAGTGATATTAAAAACAATACCAAGGCAAAGCAAATTTGCCATTAGAATACGTGTAAACACAGATATGTTTTTGAAATATCTCAAATAAGATTAAATAATGAATGAAATAAAATGATACGCGGATGATTAAGCTCTTGGAGGAGCGCGCGAAGTATCAGATTCTTTTACAAATGACTTGTAAAAAGTAGACTGGTAATTTAAAACAGCTTCGTGTTTTGGTTTTAACGGAACGAAGTTGTTGATGAATTTGAAAATGGTGAAATAAATAGGAGCATCATATTTATCAAAATCGCAATCAGGGTTTGCATCTGTTTGCACCGAAGTTTCTCCGTTGGTATGAATAAGTTCATGATTATGGTTTAACAACTTGTGTACATACACTTTTGGAGTTGCAATCCATAAAACCGTTAAAAACAAAACAGCTAGGGCACTGATTTTTGCTATTTTCGATTTCATAATCATATAACAAATATAGCTAACAATTTTTATAAAACAATTTCCCAAAATGGGGGAATTGCGTTAAAATTTGCGGTATTTTTGACCTGTGAAATTTCTGGCAAACATATTAATATCGGCAGTTGCGGTAGTTATTACAGCCAAGCTGCTTCCGGGAATAGAAATAAATGGTTTTTTATCGGCTATTTTGGTAGCCGTTGTGTTAGCATTTTTAAATGCGGTTGTTAAGCCTATTTTAACAATTTTAACAATCCCGATAACCTTTTTCACTATGGGACTGTTTTTGTTAGCGATTAATGCCTTTATCATTATTATTGCTGATAAGTTGATAGATGAGTTTTATGTGCGCAGTTTTTGGTGGGCTTTATTATTCAGTTTTATATTATCTATTACTACGGGTTTATTAAATGCGGTTTTTGGAAATCAGGACCCAAATAATAATGATCAAAACCAATAATTACTTTTTCTTTTCCGGTTCAAAATCTATACTTACCGAATTGATGCAATAACGGTTGCCTGTTTTAGTCGGACCATCATCAAACAAATGGCCTAAATGTCCGTTACAACGGGCGCAAACAACTTCGGTTCTTATCATGCCGTGCGAAAAATCCTTTATTTTTTTCACTCTGTCACCGTTTCCGATTTCATTATCAAAGCTTGGCCATCCGCAATGGGATTCAAACTTTTGATCGCTCGTAAAAAGTTCATAGCCGCAACCGGCACACTTATAGGTTCCTTTTTCAAAATGTAAATTGTATTTACCGGTAAAAGGACGCTCTGTACCTTTTTCACGCAAAACATAGAATTGTTCTTCACTCAATGTTTTTTTCCACTCTTCTTCTGATTTATTAAAATTACTATCCATTGGATTACTATTTTTTTGTGTTGACGAAATTATGGCAGATGGTTCCTGCTTTGTTTGGCACGAAGCATTCATCAAAAGCATGGATGCCAATAAAATTAAAACAGCCTTCATGTTATGTTTATTTTAAAATTTAAAAGAGGCTAAACAAATTTAATAAGCATTTAACAATCCGGTTGGTCATTTGTTCGGAATTAAGTTAATTAATACTAAAACTATTATTCTAAATTTGCCCGGTAAAATGAAATTGAGATTTGTTGCGATAATTATCAGTGCTTTGTTCTTGGGAGCTTGTGTCTCAAAGAAAAAGTACAAACAAATGAGTGAGTTGGCGCAGAGTAAATCTTCCGAGAAAGACGCTTTAGAGGAAGTACTGAATCGCTTGGCCGTTGAAAACGACAGTTTAAATAAATGGTTAGTTGAATTAGACAGTTTGTATAGAACAGAAAAAGCACGCAATGAAGCCTTGGCCAATGCCGGAAAGCGGGAGGGTAGAGGTTATGTAGGTAAATTGAAGCCAAAGCTTATTTCCGCTAAAGAAGAATATGAAAAAAAAGCCTTGTTTGTGTATAGTTTTATTCAGTACATAGTATGGCCGGTCACCAATTCTGAAAGTTTTAATATTGGTATTGTTGGCGATTCACCCATTAAAACTTCATTATCCAACTATGTGGCAGAAAAAAGGGCAGGTAAACTACCCATCAAAGTAGAAACCTATCAGCCGGATAAAGTTTACCATATACTATTCTTTAGTGAAGGCGGTT
>CAYQDP010000105.1:0-8457 GCA_964416235.1 uncultured Flavobacteriaceae bacterium
AAAACGTGCAAAAGATAAAAAATTACAACCAGCTGATTGGGAAGGAAACACATTTACTATTTCTAATTTAGGAATGTTTGGAATAGATGAGTTTACTTCTATCATTAATAGTCCTGAGTCATGTATTTTATCCGTAGGGGCAATTAAACAAGTTCCAGTTGTAAAAAACAATCAGGTTGTTCCAGGTAATGTAATGAAGGTAACTTTAGCTTGCGATCATAGAAGTGTTGATGGGGCTACTGGTGCAGCGTTTTTACAAACATTAAAAATGTATTTGGAAAATCCTATCGCAACATTAATTTAATTAATCCGAATTGATAATCACCACATCGAACTATTAATGGAAGCATTTGTAAAATCTGAAATAAAAAACGGAATTGGAACTATTACTTTTTTTCATCCGCAAAGTAACTCTATGCCGGGAGCGCAATTACGAAATTTAGCGGCTGAAGTTGAAAAATTAGGGAAGGATGATACATGTAAGGTAATCGTTTTAAAAAGTGAAGGTGAGAAGGCCTTTTGTGCCGGCGCAAGTTTCGATGAGTTAATTCAAATTAAAGATATTGATACCGGATTAAAATTTTTCTCCGGATTTGCTGCTGTTATTAACGCCATGCGTAAAGCACCAAAGTTTGTTTTAGCGCGTGTTCAAGGTAAAGCAGTAGGTGGTGGTGTAGGAATTGCATCAGCTGCAGATTATACTTACGCGGTTGAAGGTGCTTCTGTAAAATTAAGTGAATTAGCTGTTGGAATTGGCCCTTTTGTTGTTGGTCCGGCTGTAGAACGTAAAGTAGGCACTTCCGCTTTTTGTCAGCTTACTATAAATGCCACCGAGTGGCAAAGTGCGCAATGGGCAAAAGAAAAAGGGTTGTATGCGGAGCTTTTCGCAAATGTTGCTGATATGGATAAAGCTATTGATGGATTAGCAGGAAGATTAGCTGCAAGTAATCCGGAAGCAATGGCGATGTTAAAGAAAATTATGTGGGAAGGAACTGAAAACTGGGATCAATTATTAATTGAACGTGCAGGTATGAGTGGTAAATTAGTTTTATCTGAATTTACTGTGAATGCTATTAATCAGTTTAAAGCGAAAGCTTAAAATTGTATCTTTACCGTAAAGCGGTAATGCGTCTTAAATACATATCCTTTTTATTAATATTTATTTTGACGTTTTTTTCAAACGCTCAAGAAATTTCTCAATTAAAAAGTAAAGCACAGGAATCCCCTGAAAAATCGCGAGTCGAGATTTATTTACAAATCGGTAAATTATATTTCGAAAAATACGCTCAGGCAGACTCGATGTTAGCGTATTCGTATAAGGCATTTGATTTGGCACAAAAAAACAAAAGCAGAAATGATATATTGAAATCAAAATACTCAATTGCAAATGCATTACAACTAAAGAATATGTACGATAGTAGTTCCGTTATCTTAAGAGAACTCTTACATGATAGTACGAACTCAAAGTTTCTATTGGGCGATATTTATTTTACATTGGGATTAAATCAATTCCGGTTAAATTTAAACAAGGAAGCACTTGGAAATTATTTAAGGGCAATTCAAGAGTTTCAACAGAGTAAAAAGGATGACGAACTCGCTTTAACCTATTGTCGTTTAGCGGCATTATTTAATAATGAAGGGCAATTAAACGAAGCCATTAATTATGCAGGTAAATCGTCACAACTGATAAATAAAATAAAGGACCCTTTTATAAAGGTCACTACCCTGTCAGGTTTGTCCGGCGTTTATGTCCAGGCAGGAATTCAAGACGAAAAATATTTAGATTCATCAATCGTTTATGCTAAAGAAGCGTTGGATCTTGTGGTAAAAAATGAATATTATTCAAAGGCAAACCAATTGTGTAATTCGGTGTCTAATGCATATTATTTAAAGCATGATTCTCTAATGGCCCTTGAGTATTGTTTGCAATCACTCAAATTCAGAAAGTATCTACTGCCAAACGAAATACTAATCAGTTATTTGAATTTGAGCGACTGCTATAATCGACTTAAGCAACACAATAGTTCGTTAAGTTATTTGGATTCTGTTGCCATGATTTTACCTTCAATAAACGACCCTTATTATCAAATGGGTTTATACGAAAGGATTTATGCGTATAATATGGATGCCGGAAACCTTAATAAATCTTTGTCAGGACTTGAAAGATTTAAAACCTTGCAAGACAGTTTGTATAATCTTGAAAAGAATGCTGCGATAAATGATCTAATGCAAAAATATAATAAGTCCGAAAATGAAAAGGAAATTAATGAGTTAAATAGAAAAAACGAAATAGCCTCATTGAATGTAAAGATATTAATTGTGGCTATACTTGCAGCCATTCTCATTATTGTGGTAATTGTTTTCTTTTATCGTCAATCAGTTTTAAAAAATAAATTCAAGGCGCTTGAAACCGAACAGCGATTGAACCGCGCGCGTATGGACCCGCATTTCTTCTTTAACGCTTTGTCATCTATTCAAACTCTTTCGATGGATGAGGAAAACAATAAAAGAGTGCCTTCCCTGATTTCAAAATTTTCAAAAATTATGCGTCAATCGCTTGAGAGTACGTACGACGAGCTATCAACCATTGAGGAAGAAATTTCCTTTTTAACTAATTATCTTGATATTCAAAAACTACGCTATAACAACAAATTCGATTATGAGATTAAGGTGGATGATAAGTTGGATATTGATGAGTTAAAAGTTCTTGGTATGTTATTGCAACCATTTATTGAAAATGCTATTGAGCACGGATTTAAAAATATTGATTATAAAGGAGAGCTAAAGATTAGTTTCTTTAAAGAGCAGAATTCACTAAAGGTAGAATTAAGTGATAACGGGGTTGGATTTAATATCGACGTACAACACAAGGAATATCCTTCAAGAGCCACGCAAATAATAAGCGACCGGTTAATGCTTCTAAATAAAAGGCATAAAACTAAGGCCGGCTATAAGCTAAGTAAAAATCCCACAGGTAAAGGAATACTGGTGGAAGTTACATTACCTATTCTCACTTAATAAAGTATATCAATCAGTTAATAAATCGCCCTCATCACTTGTTAAAGTCAAGCATGGGCTTAATTCCCTAAACTGAATTTTAGTGTATCTTTGTTATATGGCACTTAAAACATTGGTGATTGATAATGAGGAGCAAATCCGTAAGGGATTAGTGAAGCAATTGAAAGCATTGTGCCCGAATATCAACGAAATACATGAGGCCGGTGGAGTAGCAGAAGGGATTAAAGCCATAAATGATCTTCAACCGGATTTGGTTTTTCTGGATGTGGAAATGGATGATGGAACAGGAATTGAGCTCATTAAAAAATTAGGAACATTTAATTTCCAACTCATTTTTATTACTGCACACGATAAATATGCCATCAATGCATTTAAATTGAGCGCGATTGATTTTTTATTGAAACCTATTGACGCTGAAGACTTAATTAAGGCGGTCGAAAAGGCAGAGCAGAACATAAAAAGTAAAACTCTGGATTTGCAATTTCAGATCTTACAGGAGAGTTTAAGCTCCATTACTATTAATGAGAAAAAGATCGTATTAAAGGATAGTGAGTCAATTTATTTTGTAAAGGTTTCGGATATTGTACATTGTAAAGCGGAAGGACCCTACACAGAGTTCTATTTGGTGCCACAGCAAAAAATAACTATTTCAAAAAGTTTAAAGGAATACGAAGAGTTATTAGAGCCTTATGGATTTATCCGCACCCATCACTCACACCTTATCAACGTAAAGCGTATTGTGCGTTTCGATAAAGCCGATGGCGGTACATTAATTCTCGAGAACAAGCAGGTGGTTCCGGTTTCCCAAAGGAAAAAGGAGCAAATATTGGAATTGCTTAATAATCTATAAGAAAAATCACTTAGTAAACTAAATCCATCACTTATTAAACTTCTCTTCTCGCGCACTAAAACGCGGAGAATCTCTCAACCTACCACTCTAAATTTGATATAGAAATTATTAAATCTATATCTTATGAGAGTAACTTTAACAACGGCAATAACCATCTTAGCTCTAACAGCTGCATTTAATGTAAATGCATCAGAACCTTCCATAAAACAAACAGGCATTAGTTTTACTGAAAACAAGGGCCAAGTGTGTGATCAAAATTTCAAGCCACGTCCAGATGTGATGTTTAGTGGTACTTCTGATGGTATGGTTTATCATTTAACCAATACAGGAATTAGCTATCAACTAAGTAAAATTGAAAGTTGGAAAGAAACAATAGAAGAAAAAACCAAAACTAAATTAAGAGCTCCTAATGTAACATCAATTTATAGAATTGATGTGAAATGGATGGGTATTAATAATAATGTAAAAATCGAAAAAGGGAATCCACTTGAAGGCGAAGCAAATTATTATTTACAACAATGTCCTAATGGTGCTTTAAACGTAAAAAGTTACTCAGATGTTACTTACAAGAATATTTACAACGGTATCGACTTAAAGTGGTATGAGAAGAATGGAAACTTAGAGTATGATTTTATCGTTTCTCCAAATGCTGATCCGGGTAAAATCAAATTTCAAATTAATGGAGCAAAAAAATTAAGAATAAATGAAAAGGGACAGTTAGAAATAACTACTCCACTTGGCAAAATTACAGAAATGGCACCTGTAGCTTACCAAGATGGAAAAGAAATAAAAGCGAAATGGGAATTAAAAAATAACGAACTGCAATTCAATATTTCATCGTACGATCATAATAAAACACTAACGATTGATCCTATGGTTAGGCTTTGGGGAACTTATTATGGAGGAACTGTAGGTGATAGAATAAGAGATGTAACCACCGATGCTAGTAATAATTCATATGTTGTAGGTTTCACAAGCTCAACAGCAGCCGGAACTATCATTGCAACATCCGGGGCATTTCAAACTTCGCATGCTGGTGGAGGAGGAGCATGGGATGCTTTTATCGCCAAGTTTAATCCATCGGGTGTTCGTCAATGGGCTACATTTTATGGAGGCGTAGGTGACGATTATGCAATGGCCAATGCAATCGATGGGGTTGCTACTCCAAACCTTTATGTAACCGGTTATTCCAGTTCGTCGGGAACGGTAATTACTACTGCCGGTGCACATCAAACAACTAACTCTGGCGGTTTTGATGCGTTCTTACTAAAATTTAATAGTGCGACAGGCGCAAGAGTCTGGAGTACTTTTTATGGTAATACTAATAATGATTATGGAAACGACTGTGCAGTTGATGGCGCAAATAATATAATCGCGGTAGGAACAACTTCAAATGCTCCCACTTCAACATTAATTGCAACACCCGGCTCTCATCAAAGCGCAACAGGAGCAAATACAGACGGTTTTATTGTAAAATTTAATTCAAGCGGCGTTAGACAATGGTGATCTTATTACGGTGGTACTACTAACGAATTTGTTTATGGTTGTGATGTAATTAAAACTACAAACGATATTGCTTTTGTTGGATATAGTTCCGGATCTCCTACTGGTATTGTTACAGCTGGTGCTTACCAAACAGGTGGTAATGCCTTTATAGTAAAATTTAATCAATCAGGTGTTCGACAATGGGGAACTTATTATGCCGGTTCAAGCGACGAAATTTTTTCTTGCGCAATAAATACTGCAGGAGATGTTTATGCAGTAGGAACCGACAACAGTCCAAGTTCTAATTTGGGAAGTAGTGGAAGCCATCAGTCAACGGCTGGGGGAGGTACCTCTGACGCTTACCTGGTAAAAATTAGTTCAAATGGCGCAACCAGATTATGGGGAACATATTATGGTGGATCCAATGCTGATGAAGCCATGGCTTGCAGTTTAGATAATACGGGAAATATTTATATGACAGGTTTTACAATGTCAACAGCAAATATTTCTTCTTTTTCAAGTCACCAAACTACTTTCGGAGGCGGGGCTGTAAGTGATGCTTATATTGCGGGATTTAATCCATCAGGCTTACTGTTATTCGGTTCATATTACGGAGGCACATTAACTGATTATGGATGGTCATGTAAACCGGATGGTGCAGGCAATGTTTATTTGGGTGGTTCTACTTCAGAAAACGGTACAACTAACATAATTTCTACAGTTGGAAGTCATCAATCTAGTTATGGTGGTGGGGCTGAGGACGGATTTTTGGCCAAATTTTATACTTGTCAAAATTTGTCACTCAGCATCGCTGGTGGAACTACAACACTTTGTTCAAGCTCAACAACATTATCTGCTTCAGGTTCCGGATTTACAAGTTATAGTTGGAGTCCAATTGGAGCAACGACTTCATCTGTATTAATTTCACCAACCGTAACAACTACTTATACGCTAGTTGCTAATACAGCAACAACAGGTTGTGTTTATATGGACGTACACACTGTAACCGCAGGAATCTCTCCTACATTAACTGCGACTGCAGCGACACCAACTGCATGTAGTGGTGCAGGTACGTCGTTTTTAAGTGCGAGTGGAGCATCTACTTATTCTTGGAGTACAGGAGCAACTACTGCAACGATAAGTGTGGCTCCTTCTACTACTACTACATATACTGTAACGGGATTTATCAATGCATGTTCAAACAGTGTCACTGTTACACAAACAATTATTCCTTTACCAACCGTTAATATAACTGCAAGTTCAAATAGTATATGTGCAGGTAATTCAGTTACACTGACGGCATCGGGTACCGCATCTACATACACATGGACAGGTGGAAATACGAATACTGTTATTGTTGTAAGTCCAACGGTAACTACGAATTATATGTTATTTGGATCTTCAAGTGGATGTGCAAGTTCAAATCAAAAGACAATTACCGTTACTCCATCACCAACAGTAAATGTAACTGCAAGTACTGCTTCAATTTGTTCTGGATCCTCTACAAGTGTTACACTAACTGCAACCGGTGCTTCAACGTATAGCTGGAACACCGGAGGAACAACCGCATCTATTGCAGTTACTCCGACAGTTACTACAACGTATTCAGTTGTTGGGACAAACACTTTGGGTTGTTCCCGAACAAGCACCATTAATGTAACTGTGTATAATACTCCAACTGTTGTTGTAAGTAATTATACAATTTGTCCGGGAGGTACAGCTACCTTATCAGCATCGGGCGCTACAACGTATTCCTGGAACACGGGTGCGACAACTTCATCTATACTTGTTACGCCATCTTCAAACACAAATTATACTGTTACAGGAACAAGTTTCGGAACTTGTACAAATACACGAACATTGAGCGTAACGGTTGGCTCTGCAATTAGTATTGCTTTAACTCCAAGTCCTTCTACTATTTGTATAGGAAATTCTGGAACCATTACAGCGAGTGGTGCAACATCTTACACATGGAATACAGGTTCAAATGCATCGAGTATTATAATCACACCAACAACAGCAACAACGTACACAGTTGCGGGTACAAGCGGATCGTGTAGCGGAACAAATACAATTTCAATTTCTGTTAGTCCTAATCCAACAATTGCAGCATCTAGTTCTTCGGCTTTAATTTGTTTAGGAAATAGCGCAACTTTAAGCGTAACAGGGGCCAATTCTTACAATTGGAATCCGGGATTATTAACCGGTTCATCTGTTGTAGTTAGTCCTACTTCAAATACAACTTATACGGTTGTTGGCTCGAATAGCGCGGGCTGTACTCATACCCAAACACTCGCTTTAGTAGTAAGTGCATGTACAGGATTAAATGAAGTGCAATCACAGATTACATCCATAGTTATTTTCCCTAATCCAAATAATGGCGACTTTACAATAAGTGTTCCGGAAATCGGTAATTACACAATTGTAAATTCAATTGGTCAGGTAGTTGAAACTATAGAAGTAAAAGAAAATTCTCAAATTATTTCTGTTACAAGTTTAGCAGATGGTATTTATTATGTGATTGGAAAATCTGCAAAAGCAAAAATCATCGTAAATAAATAAAAGAATAGGAGCAACACAAATAAGGTATAGATTATGTTGTTTTGAAAAGGGGGTGCCTAAATGGTATCCCTTTTTTGTTTAAATTCGTTTCAATGAAGCAAATTATTTTACTGCATGGAGCTATTGGCGCCTCCGATCAACTCTATTCGCTTAGTTTAGAACTTAAGAGCAAAGGATATGAATGTTTTACACTGGATTTTTCCGGTCACGGCTCCAAAGATTTTTCTAACGGTTTTGGTATAGCGGCTTTTGCCGATGAATTAGAAAACTTTATTGAATCCAACAATTTAAAGCAGCCCCATGTATTTGGATACAGCATGGGTGGATTTGTAGCTTTATATCTGGCCTCTCGCAAACCAAATTTATTAGGTGCAATTATCACTTTAGGAACAAAGTTTGAATGGTCTGCTGAAATTGCTGCAAAAGAAATCAAAATGCTTGATGCAAATATTATTCTTGAAAAGGTTCCGAAATTTGCTGAAGCTTTGCAAAAGAGACATGGAGAAAAATGGGATCTCTTATTACAAAAAACCGCGGAGATG
>CAYQDP010000106.1:0-8397 GCA_964416235.1 uncultured Flavobacteriaceae bacterium
GATAGTCACTCCCCGCCTCAATCTTAACATCATAATCGCCTTCTTTATTTGAATTAATAGTTTTAATTAAAAAACGCTCACCGGTTAATTTATCTTTAGAATAAATTTCAATAATAGCGTCGCTTAAATTTTTATTGGTTCCATTCTCTACTGTATAAATAACACCCTTAATATTAACATGAATGTACTGTGTGTATTTATAAGAATATATATCATCACAACACGTCTCATTCTTTAGCGCTACTCCGCCTTTACGATTCGACACTAAAAATCCTTCTTCCCGATTTTTTGAAATGGTATAAAAGATATCATCCGCGCCTGAATTAATTGGAGCCCCAACATTTTCAGCACTCAACCATTTTTTTCCGTCGCCAATGGCCTTATAAACATCAAAACCTCCTAATCCCGGATGTCCTTGAGAGCTGAAGTATAAACTTCTCGTTTCATTATCGAAGTAAGGCGACATCTCATCCTTCTTTGTATTGACTTTTGGTCCGGCATTTTTAGGAGCCTTATACATTTTCTTTTTTACATCATACGTAAAGTACCAAATATCTAATCCACCCTTTCCTTCCTTATTATTTGAAACGAAATACACAATCTCATTTTTCTTCACAGGATCAATGGAAACTGCCGGTTGTGTGTTACTGTATTTCGGATTATTGATATTCTTTCCCAGTTTTAATGGCTCTGTCCATGTTCCATTTTCCAACTCCGAAACATAAATCGCGCAAATCATTTTACCTTGCCAGTTGGGTTTACAGCGCGTGAAGTATATTTTCTTACCGTCGGGTGTGATGCTCGCGTTTCCTGTGTTGTAACCCTCTTCATTAAATGGGCCATCCCACTCACTCACAAATTTCCATTCGTTGTTCTCCTTTTTCGCGATATACATTTTACGAACGAGCGCATTATTTGTATCACCTTCGTAGATATATTCCTTTTTATCGGTACGCAGAGATGAATAAATCATTGTGTTTTCATCTAAACTTAACGGACTTGCCTCTACATGCACCTTATTGATATCACCTTCCAGATGTGTTACAATAATTTTTTTCTCTTTTGAAATAATATTTTTTGCGGAGTCGCAAAACTCTACCTCTTTAGCTGCTGATTTTTTTAAATCACGATCATCTCCTTTATATTCCTTTTTGAATTTTTGAAAGTTCTCCTTTGCCTTATCATAATTGCCGTTAGATTTTTGCATATCCGCCAGATAGTAAAGCGACTCAGGATATTTCTTTGGTGCGCCTTTATAAACTGATTCGTACATTTTTTCGGCGCGCGCGTAATCTCGTGTAGCACGGTATGCCTCTGCCAAGAGTAATTGAGTTTTATAATCGCTTCTGTTTTTACGATAAGCGAATTCTAAAAAGGTAACCGCTGAATTTGCATCGTCTTGTAACATGGCGTTTACGCCTTGCTTGCGCAAATCTTTCGCTTCAATTTTTTTAAGCGCATTGGTATCAATCTGTGCATTTACAAACACAGAAAGGAATAATAAAATTATGCAATGCTTAATAACGGTCACAAGGAATTTGTTTTTTGATTAAGCGCGTGTTTTTTGAAGTATAAATTAACGCGAATTCGATAGCTCCGCGATAATCCGTTGCTGTATGTAAACTTGAAACATTAATATCATAACTAAATCCGAAGGTATAATTCATGTATTTAATTCCTGCAGTTGCAATTGCGGCATCAGAAATTCGCTTCAAGCCATCACGCCACATAAAACCAATAAACACTGCATTATTAAAGAAAGGCGTTTTCTGCAGAACGTATTCGGCATTTAAACCCGTTACCCAATCACTTGCCTTGGTAGTGGCTCCTAGCATGGAGTAGAAATTGATTATGAATTTATCTGTATGATGGTATTTTAAATCAAGATTAAATAGTTTACGGACCGGCAAACGATTATTATTAGCAACAAATGTTTCTTTAGGTTTAGTAATATGAAATAAAGCAAATCCAATTCCTGTTTCGATTTTTCGGATTCTCAGGGAAGCTAGTGCCCCGGCATTTAAATCGAAATAAGTGGTTCTTTGATCAACATTTGATTCATAATTCGGAAGTGTGTTATCGAACTGCCCTTTATTCCAGTTTAACTGATTAGGGAAAGAGTGCGCATAGAAATCAATGTTTTTCATCACAACGCCGGGTTGTACACCAACATTTAAATTAAAACCCGCTATTTTTTTATGTAATGCTCCGGAAAGAAAAATTTTGTTGACTACTAAATTCCCCCCTGAGCGATCATTTAGAAAATACAATCCCGCAGAGGTTTGCTGATTCATTGGATAAAAATTGGCATCGCCACCTAAAGAAAAGGTTCTGTATGCCTTTTGAATTTCGCGCCATTGACTTCTGTAATTAGTCGAAATACGCCAATCGCCGGAAAAATTTCCGGTTTGAGCCGGATTCATACTAAGGGGTGAAAAATAATATTGAGAAAAATGTATGTCCTGCGCTTTGACAAATGAAGATGAAATCACAAAGGCAATAATATATACTTTAAATCTGCGCATTTTATGTATTACTAATATACAGTTTTATCAGTTTAAACCCCTATAATTCATTAACAATTTTATTACAATAATCCCGAACTGTGGGGGATTTGGAATGTATCAATAATTAATAATTTGCAGTCGTAAATGCGATTTTTATTTTGTTTCATATTCCTCTGCTCAATTAACAACCTGACTTCTCAGGTTAAAAAAAGCATTGAAGCAACACGTATTACAAATCCCCCAAAAATTGACGGTTTACTAAATGATAGTTGCTGGTTAAATACGCCCAGTGCTACAGATTTCATTCAGCGCGATCTGCATCCCGGACAGGCATCCGAACAAAAAACGGAAGTTAGGTTGGTTTACGATGATGAGGCTATTTATGTAAATGCGTTTTGCCATGAAGTTTCGTCTGACAGTGTTTTACATGAATTAAGTACGCGTGATAATGAAGCTAATGCAGATTTGTTTGGTGTTTTTTTTGACACCTACGATGATGACATTAATGCTTTCGGTTTTTTTGTAACAGCTGCGGGAACACAAATTGATGCGCGCTACAGCAGCGAAGGTCAAGATTTTGATTGGAACGCGGTTTGGTTAAGTGCTGTAAACATTACTGAAACCGGATGGGCCATTGAAATGAAAATACCGTATTCTGCTCTGCGATTTAGCGCCAAAGATGTACAGGATTGGGGATTTAATGCCCTTCGAAAAATTCGTCGTTTACGTGAAATGTCGTTTTGGAATCCTGTACTTCCAACGATTAACGCATTAGTTCGACAATTTGGGCATGTTAAGGGTTTAAAAAACATCAAACCTCCTCTTCGTTTATCAATTACTCCTTATGTTGCAGGAATATTAAATCATTATCCTTACAATCAACCCGGCATTAACAATACAACTTATAATGCAAGCGGAGGAATGGATTTGAAGTATGGAATCTCAGACGGATTTACTTTAGACATGACTTTGGTTCCGGATTTTAGTCAAGTGCAGTCTGATAATCAGGTTCTAAATTTATCGCCTTTTGAAGTGCAATTCCAGGAGAGAAGGCCATTTTTTACTGAAGGAACAGAGCTGTTTAATAAAGGCGGTTTGTTTTATTCAAGACGCGTGGGCGGACAACCACTGTTGTATTACAATGTTTATGAGCAAACGAACGAGGGAGAAAAAATAATTAAAAATCCAAGTCAGGCTAATTTATATAACGCCACTAAACTTTCGGGACGTACCTCTTCCAATTTAGGTGTAGGATTGTTTAATGCAATTTCGGGAGACACGTATGCAACAGCGCAGGATAGCATTGGAACAACAAGAAAAATTCTTTCTTCACCTCTCACCAATTACAATATTGCTGTTTTAGATCAAGCATTAAAAAACAATTCTTATGTTACACTGATAAATACCAATGTAACTCGCGATGGTCATTTTTACGACGCTAATGTTACAGGAGCCGGATTTGATTTCAATAATAAAACAAACACATATGGCGCTGGAGGTTTTGGAAGAATGAGTCAGCGTTTTTTTCCTGACAGCGCAAAACCATACAGAGGATATAGTGCTGATTTTAATTTCGGAAAACGTGGGGGGAATTTTAAATGGAGTGCATTCGGCAGTTTTAATACCGACACTTATAATCCGAATGATTTAGGAATTCAGTTTATGAATAACAATGTTGATATGGGAATGGAAATAGCTTATAATGTTTACAAGCCATTCTGGAAACTCAACAATAGTTATAATGAGTGGTCGGTTATTTATCAACGTATGTACAATCCGGATGTGTTTGCTAATTTCGGAATCAGTGGAAATCATGTGACAACATTTTCAAAACGTTTTTTAACTGTGGGGATTCGTTACGGAGCAGAGCCGATTATTACTTATGATTATTATGAACCAAGGATTTTCGGCAGGTTCTATACCTTTCCAACGAATTACAGAGGTGGTGGATTTATCTCAAGTGATTACCGCAAAAAAGTAGCGATTGATATTTCCGGTAATTACAGAGTATTCAATGAAAACAAAAGACAGGAAACAGATTTATACATTTCCCCTCGGTGGAGGGTAAACAATAAACTGTCCTTCGTTTACGAATCGTACATTCAAGAAAAATTAGATGATATTGGCTTTGTGAATTATGACTATTCAAATGACTCCGTTACTTTTGGAAGACGTCATGTGCAAACCGTTAGTAATACTTTATCGGGAGTATATAAGTTTACTAATAAAATGTCGTTATCAATTCGCGGTCGTCATTATTGGTCAAAGGCTAATTATCACCGTTATTATCATTTGGAAAACGACGGGTATTTGACGGCCTCAACTTACGGCGGTAATCACAATGTGAATTTTAACGCATTCAATATTGACTTGGTGTTCTTCTGGCAATTTGCTCCGGGTAGCGAATTAAATGTTGTTTGGAAAAACGCTGTATTAAAACGTGAAAACGAAATTATCAACGACTATTACAAAAACATTGAAGGTTCTATAAATTCTCCGCAAAACAATACAGTATCTATAAAAGTACTTTACTACCTCGATTATGTTATGGTTAAAAAAGCGTTGACCAAGAAGAAAAACAACAGAGTTTAATATATTTTGCACCACGACATAATAGAATTAAATTTGTTATGTAGTGACCTCTCAAAAACATACTGCCATAATTAAAAAAGAAGCGAAACGACTCGGTTTTGATTTTTGTGGCATTAGTAAAGCAAGCTTTTTAGAGGAGGAAGCGCCTCGATTAGAAAAATGGCTCAATGAAAACAGACATGGAAAGATGGATTACATGGCCAATCATTTTGATAAGCGATTAGATCCTCGCTTGTTGGTTGATGGAGCAAAATCGGTTGTTTCACTTTTATATAACTATTACCCTAGTCAACAACAAACAGAAAATGCCCCTAAGCTATCTAAATACGCTTATGGCAACGATTATCATGATGTAATAAGAGATAAGCTTAAAGAACTCGTTAATTCATTACAAGAACAAATTGGTGAGATAAACGGGAGAGTATTTACCGATTCAGCACCGGTAATGGATAAAGTATGGGCAAAGAGAAGCGGTTTAGGATGGATTGGAAAAAACAGTAACCTTATCAATAAACAACAAGGTTCATTCTTTTTCATTGCGGAATTAATAATTGATTTGGAATTAGAGTATGATGGGCCAATAGATGATTATTGCGGAACTTGCACGAAGTGTATTGATGCCTGTCCGACACAAGCGATAATTGCACCCTATGTTGTTGACGGAAGTAAATGCATTTCCTATCTAACAATAGAGCTAAAAGAAAACATACCTCAAGAATTTAAAGGAAAAATGGATAACTGGGCATTTGGCTGCGATGTTTGTCAGGATGTTTGTCCGTGGAACAGATTTAGCAAGCCACACAATGAACCTTTATTTAATAACACAAATGGCTTACTTAATTATTCAGCACAAGAATGGAATGAGATGACAGAGGAAGTGTTTGGAAAATTATTTAAAAACTCAGCTTTAAAGCGAACCAAGTTTAGTGGATTAAAAAGAAATCTTGAGTTTATCAAACCGGGCTAAAACAAAAAACCCCGAATTGCTTCGGGGTTTTAATTTCATATTAGAAGTGCCACAAGTCGTGCTCCCATTTAAAGATATCGTTTTTCACACGGTCAGACTCTAGAAGTAAATCAATACCTGCAGAATATTCGTTAAACTGACGGTCGTAAACGTTTGTTTCTTTAAATACATAACTTGAGAATTGGCGTTTCCAGAAGATGTCTTCGAAAGTACGACGCTCAGAATCTGTTTTAGTGTTAAATACTTCATGCTTTGCAAAGTAAGGACGGCAAGCAGGGAAATAAACCCAAAATAAAGCATTTAAACCACCTTTTTCTTCATCACGCTTCAATACCTGGATACCAAGAATACGTACTTCTAAAACAGATTTTTGCTTGTCAAAAAACCAATCTTCCTTCATACGTAATACGTTTAAGTTTTTTAGAATGGTAGTTGAGTCACAATTCCATCTTTGAGTAATTACCTCGTTACCTTCAGCATCGAAATTACTTTCAGGAACTGAGTCACACTCTACAAGTTTGTTTTTCACAACTGATAACTCCATTGGAACTAAAAAGTCTTCATCAGAGAAAGCCAAAATCTGACCAGCCTGAATGTATTTTGATAATACACGAATTAAAGACCATCTTCCGTTTGTAGAAGCATCATAAGTGATAGGATAATATAATGGGTGGTTGATTTTCTCACGTAAATCAACTTCGCGCCAAACACGCTTTTCCCAAGCCACATCTGCCTCACGAAGATGTGTGTAAGGAATGAAACGGCGATAGTTCGCGTTTTCCTTATCGTAGATACCATCTCTGTAATCACCCGGAGTAAATACGCCCGGCTGAGCATTAACATTAGATATTACCAATAAAAAGGCAATTACTAATATGGATGTAGCTTTTTTCATATTTATATTATTTTACTTTTAAGGACACAGTTGGTAAGGTACGGATCGTTCCATCCGGAGCTTTTACTTTAATATTTTCAAAGAAAGCTTTACCGCCAGAGTTCAAACTCTGCAATACACCTTTTGCCTCAGCACTTAAGTTTGGACCATTACAAGGGAATTCCTTAATGATACCTTTAACGTTTGCAGAGAACAAGAAGCTTTGTACCGGGAATTTAACGTCGAAGTCGAAGCCTGGGATTTCAGCACCCACACCACCGATTGAAGCTAATTCCATTTTCTTGAAATCCATGATACCCTGACATAATTTACCACCTAACTTAGCTGATGGATCAGGAATTTTCTTCACACGGAATTTCTTTGGAGGACCTTGAGCTTTAACACCATCTTTTGTTTTAGCAGATACACTGATTTGACAAGTACCAGGAGAAGTTGCACGAACAACAAATTTTCCACCTGAACCACCTGTTTTAGTTGCTCCACAACCTGTAATGCTAACATTTAAGTCAGTTGGAGAAACACCAGCAGCAGAAACAACGATTGGATTATCAACACCAATGTATAATACGTTCATCTTCTCAGGCTCAACCGCTACTGAAGGAGCAGCCACCATATAAGTTGAAGAGAATGGATAGAAATCAAAAGTTCCGTCAGGTTTTTTGAACTTGATTACACCTTTGTAAGTTTGTTCACCTTGACCACCTGTTTGTACTTCATATTTACCTTGACCATCAACGATAGGTAATTTAGTTCCGCCTTGTCCACCAGAAGCAGAGTCAGCACCAACTAAAACTTCCATCATATCAGCAGTCATAGCGCTTGAAGAAGCAGCTAAGAAAATGTCAGCTGTATAAGGTTGACCTGCCTGAATGTAAGATGAAGGAGCAATTACTTTAGCAGTTAAACGGTCGAACTTGATTGCTAATTTACCACTCGCACCACTGAATACTTGTAATAACTCAGCTTCAACGTTATGTAAATCTGCTTGCATTTTGTTCAAATTACAAACAACTGCTGCCATTGGTAAGTGATAGAAGTTTTCTACCGGCCAAGTTAATTTGATACCATCTTCTTCTGCGCCACTGTCAGTAGGTTTAATACTTCCAATTTTCTTTTTCAAACCTTGGTAATCGTCTTCAAGAATTTTTGTCTTCTTGTCTTTTTGCATGTTATCAAGCATTGAAATCAACTTATCATGTAAGCTATTCATTTTTGCCTGTAACTCAACTGCACTGTTTGGTTTGTTTTCTGGAGATGCTGCATCGCTACCGATTAACACGTGTGTAGGAACATCATAATCATCAATTTTACCTAAGTAACGTAATTTAGCTGTATCACCCTGACCAATTTGCTCAGTAGTTTCAATTACTATATTTCGTACACCGTCGATATATTTGATAACCTCTTTAATTGATGCTTGTGCTTCTTTCGCCTTA
>CAYQDP010000107.1:0-8397 GCA_964416235.1 uncultured Flavobacteriaceae bacterium
CCGAGCATTAGTTGCTTAACTTTAGCTGCAGCGGCTATCTTGGCCGCCTGTTCAGCGGTTGAATGAAAAGTTTCTTTTGCTCTGGCTGCTTTATCATTTAAAAAAGTACTCTCGTGATATAATAAATCAACGCCTTTAATGTGCTTTATTAAATCTTCATCATAAACCGTATCACTGCAATAGGCAAAACTGCGTGTTTCAGGCGGATCGATTGTAAGAAGTTTGTTCTTTATCTTTTTCCCTTCCTCGTTTATCACATCTTCCCCATTTCTTAATCGCTGAATATCGGCAACAGATACATTATATTTTTCAAGTGAAGCTTTATCAATTTTTCTTGGCAAAGGTTTCTCTTCAAATAAAAAGCCCGTACAAAATATGCGGTGCTTCATTGGGAATGAAAACACTTTTACCTTATCATCTTCAAATAATAAGTTCTTTTTATCATCCTTAGTAAAGTGCCAGTTGATAGGATAATTCATTCGTGTTTCGGAAACAGTATTCAGCAAATCAATAATACCTTTTAATTCCTCGGGCGCATAAATAGTGATGGCTTGTTTACGACCTAATAAATGCATGCTGGATAGTAATCCGGGTAAACCAAAAAAATGATCGCCATGTAAATGCGAAATGAAAATGTGGTCTATTTTCTGGAATTTAGCTTTGTATTTTCTTAACTGAATTTGTGTGGCCTCACCGCAATCAATTAAAAAAAACCGCTCAGCTATATTTAATAACTGAGCGGAAGGATTTCTGTGAGTTGTTGGAGCAGCTGAACTACTCCCTAAAATTAAAAGTTCGAAGGCCTGACGTTGCATTAATTTCCGTAAACAATCATGCGTTTTGTTTCAGTGAAATTATTGTATTTAATAGTATACAGGTACATACCATTGCTTAATTTACTTCCGTCAAATTCAACTTCATTAATGCCTGCAACTGTATTTATTCTCGACTTGTAAACTTCTGTTCCTAACATATTATATACACTTAACTCTGCTTCATTGGCTTCAGCAACGAAAAATCGAATATTTGTTTTGCCGTTAAATGGGTTTGGAACGTTTTCTAAATTGAATTTATTTTTACCAATCTCAGTTAAGCCTGTTGCAGCATTAATTGTGATGATATAATAATTTAGATACGAAGTTGAAACATTGGTACCACCTGTAATGTTTGGTGTGCTTGGACAAGAAGTTAATGCCGGAGTTGCAAATGCATCAACCTTTAAATGTAATGTGTAAGTACCCGGAGTTGTTGGCGTTCCATAAATGGAAGCGCAATTATTGGCATTACCCGGAAACTTTAATGAAGGCGCACCGTTTACAGTTCCGTTTGCAACCACAGGTGTTGATGAACCAAAATTTAATCCCGGAGGTAAATTGTAATTAGTTGTTCCCGTTGGTGTACTTAATACAAAACGGTTAAAACAAAAAGTAATGGATGATGATACTGTATCTTTAGGAACTTTCACCGTGATATTTTGAACATAAGGAACGCCAACTGTTCCGGAAATAAAATTGGTAACGCTATCCGGATAAATACCAACTTTTGGTGAAGCAATAAATGTTGGATTTAACGAGCAGGTAGGAACTTGCGCGCTTAATTGTGTTATTGCAATTAAAGCAATTGCTAAGCTTAAGTAAATTTTCTTCATAGTGTTTAGTTTAGTTTGAATAAAAATACAAAAAAGCCGTCTCACTTGAAACGGCTTTCTTATTAGTTTTGAGCAACTCAATGCTAATTTAGTAATCTTAATTATTCGCCTGAATTACAATGTTTTCAATCAATTAATTCAACCGAACGTTTAATAAATTTGGTGAGTTGCTCGCCTTTTAACAATCCCTGTGATAACAAAGCTAAATCGCTTGCTTGTTTCGCAAGTGTAGATTTCTTGGCTTCATCAGATTCATTTTTGATTTTTGAAATAAGCGGGTGATTTGAATTCACAACAAGATTATACATCTCAGGCATATTGCCATAAAAGTTCATTCCCCCACCCAATGCACTCATATCTTTCATGCGACGCATAAATTCCGGACGGGTAATAATCATTGGTGAATCACTCTCGCTCATGTTTTCAAACACAACCATAAATTGTTCTTTTGGAACAACACCTTCAATTACAGGTTGCAAAGATTTAATTTCTTCCTCGGTTAATTTACTTGGAAGGTTTTCTTCTTTCTTAATTAATTTATCAATGGTATCCGAATCAACACGAACAAAGGATGTATCTTTTAACTTACTTTCCAATTGATTGATGTAATGCGAATCAATCATGGTGTCCATCAACAACACATCATAACCTCTGGCTTTAGCAGCATCTATATAGGCATGTTGTTCATGAACATTAGTAGTATACAAGTAAATAACACGTTTGTCTTTATCAGTTTGAAGTGCCTTTACCTGGTTTTCATATTCTTCAAATATAAAGTACATTCCATCGGTGTTTTTAAACAAGGCAAACTTTACAGCCTTCTCATAAAATTTCTCATCACTCAACATTCCGTATTGAACAAACACTTTAATATCGTCCCATTTTTTTTCGAAATCAGCGCGGTCTTTTTTAAATAATTCTTCCAGTTTATCCGCTACCTTTTTAGTGATGTGCGAAGAAATCTTTTTTACGTTTCCGTCGGCTTGCAAATAACTACGACTAACATTTAAAGGAATATCCGGACTATCAATTACCCCTCTCAAAAGCGTTAGGAAATCAGGAACTATATTCTCAACATTATCAGTTACAAAAACCTGATTGCTGTAAAGCTGAATTCTGTCTTTTGGCATTTCCAGTTTATTGGAAAGCTTAGGGAAATATAAAATACCGGTTAAGTTAAACGGATAATCTACATTTAAATGGATATGGAATAAAGGTTCTTCGAATTGCATAGGATACAATTCACGATAGAAACTTTTGTAGTCTTCATCTTTTAAATCGGCGGGTTTTTTAGTCCAAGCCGGACTTGGATTATTGATGATATTATCAACTTCAATTTCTTTTTCTTTATCGTTACCGTCCTTATCCTTTTCACCGGTTGGTTCAAACTTTTTACGTGTGCCGAATTTAATTTCTACCGGTAAAAACTTGCAGTATTTTTTTAGTAGGCCTTCAATTTTACTTTCTTCCAAATACTCTTCGCAATCTTCTGCAATATGTAGAACAATATTGGTGCCTCTTTCTGCTTTATTGGATATTTCTTCGATTTGGTATTCCGGACTTCCGTCACATTCCCATCTAACAGCTTTACTATTTTCTTTATGGCTTAAGGAATAAATTTCAACTTTTCTGGCCACCATAAAAGCCGAATAGAATCCTAATCCAAAATGTCCGATCACCACATTTTTGTCAACTTTGTCTTTGTATTTAGTAACGAATTCTTCTGCGCCACTGAATGCAATTTGGGTGATATACTTCTCCACTTCATCTTTAGTCATACCAATACCCTTATCGATTATGGTTATGGTTTTGGCGGATTTATCAATTAAGACTTCGATTTTCGTATCGCCCAGTTCACCTTTAAACTCTCCTAAAGATGCCAGCGCTTTCAATTTTTGAGTTGCATCAACTGCGTTACTTACTAATTCCCTTAAGAAAATTTCATTATCACTATAGAGGAATTTCTTAATGATTGGAAAAATGTTTTCGGTTTGTACTTGAATTTTACCCATAGTAAATAGTTTTATTGAAAGGCATAAAGCAAAGTGCATGCCAACGCTAAGCATTGTGCCAAATTGACATTTTAAAAAAAATAATGATTAGAATTTAGATCTTAAACGGGTTTTACCACGTTTCTTTTTAATCAAATAACCAACGGTTAATTGTAAAGACATGTAAGAATCCATTTGTCTTGAGTCTCCACGCATTTGAGCTTCTGAACCGGTAATTTCATTGGCAGAATTAGTTTGGCCTGGAATTAACCCTTTGTTTGGATCAGCAAAATAAGCAGCTTGCGGACCATAAGCAGCCTGAATTGCACTCTTATCATAATATACACCGCTAACATCATCGATATAATCAGTAAATGTCTTTCTAAAACTTGCTTCCAAACCAACACACACTTTACGATTAAAATAAATACGGTAAGCAATACCCATTGGAATACAAAGCGCATAGTTTTTATATTGCTTTGGACCTCCGGGTAAGCCCTGACCTTCAGTATGAAGTGGCTTTAACTTTACCCAATTACCCTTTGCATCACGTGCCTTAGGATTGAAATAAAAACCTCCAATACCCACAAATGCAGTGAAATCCCAAGAGCGGTTTTTCATACGGCGACTTAAAGTACGCTTAATACCGTAACGGTGACCAACACGGTTGGCCATGTAAACAAACTCCAATCGACCGGCCAATTCAAAAATATTAGATTTAAAATTAAGATTACGATTATTACGAAAAGGCTCTGTTGTTAAACGATCGTCGCCCTTTACAATTAAATAGTTAAAAGCGGCGCTAACGTTAAACCATTTGGCGATTTTATAACGATAACCCAAACTAAAAGCAGTACGGGTTTCAACCATCTCCAAATCTACAGGACTATAATCAGTACCGATTCGGTTTAACCCTCCCAAATCTCCTAAAAAGTTAGCAGCACCAACACTTCCGTATACTTCACGACGATACTTTTTCCATTCGTTTGGACGGATAAAATTTTGTGAGTGAGCCCAAAATACTGTTAAAAAGAAAGATATTGCTAAGAGTCTGGTCTTCATTTAAGTCTTGCGAATATAAGAATAATAAAATTTTTGACAAAATTAGATTTATGAAGTATCAACAATATTGAGTGAATATCACACATTGATAATACTGCAGAAATCTAAATTAATTTTAGATTTACCAAATCTCAACTCTTAGTTCTTTTGCTCTGTACATTTTATCAGTTTCTTTGATATTAAAGGCTTCATAAAACTCAGGCATATTGGTTAAAGGTGCGAACCCTCTGAATTTACCCGGTGCGTGTGGGTCAGTTGCCAAAAGTTGTTTTTCAGCAGCATCTCTAGCTAAATTTTTCCATCCTTGCGCCCAAGCAATAAACAAACGTTGCTCACCGGTAAAACCTGCCATAACCGGAGACTTTTTCCCGTTTAGTGATTTCTTGTATGCATAATAAGCCATTGTTAAGCCACCTAAATCAGCAATGTTTTCGCCTTGAGTTAATTCACCATTAACATGCAAAGTATCAATTGCCACAAATGAATTAAACTGATCGATGATTAACTTTTTCTTTTCCTTAAAGTTTTTGTAATCATCTTCAGTCCACCACATTTTTAAATTCCCATCTGCATCAAACTGTGAACCTTGATCATCAAAACCGTGTGTTAATTCATGACCAATGATTGCACCCATAATTCCATAATTAAAAGCGTCATCTGCTTTAGCGTTAAAGAAAGGGATTTGCATAATACCTGCAGGGAATGCGATTTCGTTTGTAGTAGGATTATAATAAGCGTTAACAGTTGGAGGCGTCATACCCCACTCCATTTTATCTACAGGTTTACCTAACTTATTAATGTTTCTGATATGCTCATACACAGTCGCATTCTTCACATTCTCCCAATAGCTTGCAGTACCAATAGTCATTGAACTATAATCCTTCCATGTATCAGGGAATCCGAATTTTTTAATCAGCTTATCTAATTTGCGATTTGCTTCCTTCTTTGTAACCTCACTCATCCAGGTACGTGAAGCAATTCTTTCGCGATACGCAACAATAAGATTTTCTACCATCTTGGAAACCTTATCTTTTGCTTCCTGATTAAAGTAAGATTCAACATACAATTTTCCTAAAATCTCACCGATGTTTCTGTTGATTTCGTTTTGCGCTCTCTTCCAACGCGGTTTCATTTCTTTTGCCCCACTTAGTGCCTTGCCATAAAATTCGAAACTCTCCATCTCAGTCTTCGAATCAAGATAATTTGAAGCTCTACGTAATAGTCTCCATTTCATGAATTCTTTCCAGTCGTTAATAGAATATTTAGAAATTACATTATCCAAATTTTTATAGAAAGAAAGATGTTCAATTACTAAAGTATCCGGAGTTTTCATTCCCATTCCTGCAAAGAAAATATCCCAATTTACTTTCTTTACTGTATCCTGTAATTGCTTTTTGGAATATGGATTGTAAAGTTTTTGAATATCGCGTTGAGATGCGCGGTTCATTGCTTTTTCGGCCAATGATTTTTCCATTTCATAAATCAATGCTTCTTTTTTTGTGGCATCTCCATCATTGTTGCCTAATATCATGAACATGTTCTTTACATGCTTATGATAAGCTTCGCGATTTTTTTCAAATTGCGGTAAGAAATAGTAATCACGGTCAGGTAATCCATATCCTATTTGACCGAGATACATTAAATAACGATTACTGTTTTTTAAATCCACTTCTACTCCTGCACTTAAAAATCCGCCAATTCCGATTTTCGCAAATTCAGCCTGAAGTTTAATTAAATCATCCATGGTTTTAACAGCATCAATTTTTGCGAGCTCAGGCTTTATTGGATTTAATCCTTGCTTATCGCATTTTGCCGAGTCCATTGCTGTTAAATAGAAGTCGCGTAATTTTTGTGCATCACTTCCGGGTGCTGCAGTTTTATCTGCCGCTACTTTTTTAAGAATGTTTTTAATGTTATCAAGATTTCTCTCATTGATTTCATTAAAACTTCCCCAACGAGAATCGCTTTCAGGGATTTTCGTATCTCTTAACCATTTGCCATTACAAAATTTATAGAAATCACTTTGTGGTGTTGCAGAAGAATCGATATAGCTTAAATTAATACCAATTTCTTGAGCAAATAATTTTGAACTGATAAGCGCTGCAATTACAACAACTTTTTTCATAGGATGTTTTATTTAAAATAAAAGCACCCTGAAATTTCAGGGTGCTTTATAGGTTTATACTTTTTACTTCACTGTTTCCTTAAAGAGAATCTTCATTTCAACCCTTCTGTTCTTCTGACGTCCTGCAGGAGTATCATTTGAATCGATTGGTTGTGTTTGACCAAACCATTCAGTAATGATTCCGTCAGCAGCTGCACCTTTCTTCACTAAGTAACGCTTAACGGCATTTGCACGTTTTTCAGATAACTCCATGTTCTTATCTGCATTACCTTGATTATCGGTGTGACCTGACAACTTCAATGTCCAGTCAGCCTTATGTTGTACCATTAACTTAGCTAATTCATTTAATGATGGTAACGATTTAGCCATAATGATATCCTTACCTGTTGCGAACTCTAGACTCTTGAACGCACGCTCAATAATCTTCTGTTCTGCTGCCTTAATTGGCGGAGGAGGAGGACAACCGTTCAACTCTTTAGTACCAGGAGTTGTAGGACACTTGTCGTCTTTATCTAACACGCCATCTTTATCAGTATCAGGCCAAGGACAACCTTTATTTTCAACCGGACCTGCAACATCAGGACAAGCATCATCCTTATCTAAAACAGTATCACCGTCGCGATCAGGACAACCTTTGTATTCTTTCGGACCAGGAATATCCACACAAGCGTCTAACTTATCAGGAGTACCATCACCGTCTTTATCAGGACAGCCCATGAACTCTTGTAATCCCGGATCATCCGGACACTCATCATCCTTATCAATAATCTTATCACCATCACGGTCAGGACAACCTTTAAACTCAACAGGTCCTTTTTCATCCGGACAAGCATCTTCAGCATCGGTAATTCCATCACCATCACGATCAGGACAGCCTTGTAATTCTTTTATACCAGGAGTATCCGGACATTTATCTTCGCTATCTTGAATGTGATCACCATCACGATCAGGACAACCCATAAATTCCCATACGCCCGGTACTGTTTTACACTTATCTCTCTTATCAGATACTTTATCTTTATCCTTATCACGCGGGCCGTGGTAAGGAACCGGAATTTTTAACATGGCATATAAATCTGCACCGTAAATATCCTTCTTGCTTGACAAATAAGTAGCTAAACGATTGGTTCCGAAAATAAGCGGACCAACACGTAAACCTGCGCCAACACTAATTGGTTGTCCGGCATTCGCATAAAACTGGTTATATGAAATAGGTATAGAAACGCCAAACCAACGATGATCCCATCTTGGTGTTAAACTTATGTTAGTCCATTCATGAACTTTTGCCTCTTTGTTTTTAAACTTGAATGCAATGTTTGGCGTTAAGTTAATATAGAAGTCTTTCCAAATATTGTAATCAATTTGAAAACTTAAAGCAGTTGGTAAATACATTTTATAAGTACCTTGCTCGTTATTATAAGTAGAAAGAGAGTCTAATACACGGTCGAAGTTATAAATAGGATAATCCTTCCAATTTAAAGTATCACCATTTACAACATCGTAATAATTATTATCTAATAGTTTTCTGAAGCGGATAGAGTCCGCATCGACTTTAGCAAGATCAAGCATCC
>CAYQDP010000108.1:0-8245 GCA_964416235.1 uncultured Flavobacteriaceae bacterium
GATTGCATGCATAAATAAGCAGGAATTTGTAACACATCTACTACTTCCGCAGCGGCGGCGGCTTGGTCGGGATAATGAATATCGGTTAATACAGGAAAGCCAAACTGCTCTTTTACTTTAGCAAGCATTGCCACACCTTTACTTAGGCCCGGCCCATCGTAATATTTTAAACTGCTGCGATTATCTTTTTGAAAGGAAGACTTGTAAATCACTTTAATTTTCAAACGTTCTGAAACTTCTTTTAGTTTCTCGGCGGTTTTCATCATTATAGATTCATCTTCAATAACGCACGGACCGGAAATCAGAAACAATTCTTGCGCACCGCATTCAATGTTCCCTACTTTAATTGTTTTTTTCATGAGGTAAATATGTTGCAAATGTACGATTATATCTGTGTTCTACCCTTCAATATTAAACCGTTTTAGCCTAATTTTATATTTTAAATTGACAATTGTCAATTTTCTGTTGACTTTTGGTTTTGTTTGCACTACATTTAATCTACAAAACCCCAAATCTAATTAGATGAGAAAATTTCTACCCCTGATTTTTTCGTTGTTATTTTCTAATTACTTCTTTGCACAGAAGCAATTAAAATACCTTGATTATGCTTTTCCGAACGATTCTTTAGCCGGATTTAATCATAAGAAAGCTGATAGCACTATACTTTCACATTACTTTTTTGGTATTGAATATAAAGTAATGATGTATAAAATGAAACGCGATTTCATTAATACTAAATATGGGTATTATAACCCTCTAATTAATTCTACATCTCAAAAGCCAAGCCCGCCAACTATTAATGCAGCGCCTTGTGTAAATGAAGATTTTGAAGCGGCTACAGCAACTACTGGTACAACAGCAGCAACTGCTATCGGGAATACATTAGCTGGTTGGACTGTTACACAAGGACAAAACACCGGTGTAAATGGCTCTTGTTTACAAGCGGGCTGTTGTCCAACAGTTGGTTCAACAGATGCATGGGTACGTGCTACACCATGGACTGCACCGGCACCATTAGGTACTATTCCTAACTCTCCATTAGGTGGGGCTAATGTTTTGCAAATGAATGATAATATATGGGCACAGGGAGAAGTTGTTCGTATTCAACAAACTTTTCCGGTTACAGCTACGAATGCATTATTTCAGTTTGCTTATATGGCCGCTATGAATGGCGCAGGACATCCTTGTTGCGACCAGCCATATATGAGAGTTGAATTGATGGATTGCATGAATAATATATTAACTTGTCCAAAAGTGGATGTTATACCTCCGGGACCTAGTTGTACTACGGTAACAACCTCCGGATGGGCAACGAACACGCTTAACATTTCATATACTCCAAGTTGGGTAGTTAAATCTATTGACTTATCACCTTATTTAGGAACTTGTATTACAATAAAGATCACCGTTGGTGATTGTGATGGCTGGGCACATTATGGTTATGCATTTGTTGATTGTGTGTGCAAGCCGATGACCGTTGGAGTAAATAGTTTAACGTTTCCTGCAGGTACTCCACTCATAGCAGTAGCAGCATGCGGTGTTGCAACGGCTTCCTTACAAGCTCCAGCGGGTATGGGACCTTATTTATGGAATGGTCCTGGGGGTAGCGGAGTAACGAGTAACACTAATCAGGCGGTTAATACAACTGTAGCCGGGAATTATACATTAACCATGACGCCTCCTGGTGTTTGTGCGCCAATAACAAAAACCTTAAGCCTTTCTTTCAGCACCTATCCAACCGGTGGATTTACTCGACCAAACACTTGCACAACGTATACACTAACTAATTCTGGATCGGCTGCACCGGCGGTTCAAACATATTCATTTGCAGGTCCGGGAGCTCCTCCATCTTTTACAACAACATCACCAACCAGCGTCGTCAACTTTGCACCTTCAACTACTTATACAATTACTCAAACCATTACAAACGCTGCCGGATGTTATACAACCACATCGCAGGTAATAACAACACCTGCTGGCCCATCACCTGCATTTAGTGCTGCTCCGTCTCCAACACAATGTTTAAATGGAAATGCCTACACATTTAATGCATCAAACACAGCAGGAACACATACGTATAATTTTAGTCCTACTGCCGGCGCTCCGGCAACAGGAAATACTGCTAATTATGGTTCAGTGAATTTTACATCGGCAGGAACTTACACAGTTACACATACAATCAATACTGCAGGTTGTATCACGGCTTCAACGTCAGTAGTGCAAGTCAATCCAACTCCAACAATAAGTGTTGCAAGCGGAACGGCTCCACCATGTGCGGGTAGTGCTGCTACGTTAGTTGCTTCAGGCGGACCTGGAACTTTGACTTGGACAGGACCGAATAGTTATACAGCTGTAGCAGGAGGAACAACCTCCATCAATAATTTTCAAACAACAGGGCAAGGTGTTTATACTTTAACCGCGAATAATGGTGGTTGTATAACAACAAGCACTGTTAGTTTAGTCATGCCGGCTCAACCAACAGCAACTATTACCAATACAGGTCCTTATTGTGTAGGACAAACAATTCAACTTAATGCCACTACAAGTTCAACTGCAGTATCATGGTCATATTGGTACAACTCGGCATGGACATGGTGGAATTTTAGTGCAACGACAACGCCTACCATTTCGAATGCACAAACAACATCTTCGGGTGTTTATTATTTTTATGTTTCTTTTAATAACGGTTGTTGGGCACAGGTTCAAACATCAGTTACTGTTAATCCATGTGTGTTGCCAATAGAACTCAGTAAATACTCGGCACACTGTACAGGATATAAATCTATAGAGCTTGATTGGGAAACGCAAACGGAGAAGAATTGTAAAAATTATGAAATAATGCGTTCGGAAGACGGACTGTTATTTACAAGTTTAGGAAAGTTGCAGGCTCATGGAACAACATTTGAAAAGCATGAGTATCGATTTATTGATGAAAGCATTGAGCCTGAAAAATATTATTATTATCGTTTGCGAGAAATCGACTCGGATAATTCTATTGTAGATTTGGGTCAGTTGGTTTATGGAATCTGCTCCAAAACGGATACTGATATTGGCGTATTTCCTATACCGGCTTCTAATGAAATCGACATTGTTTCGCGTAGTAATTTGAGTAACGCAGATATAGAAATCAGGGATATCAGCGGTAGATTAGTTAAATTAATTAAAAATGTAAATCTCCGGGAGTTTAATGTTTATAAATTAAACATTTCTGATATTCCCGGAGGAACATATCAACTGGTTGTAAATAATAATGATTCGGTTCTCAATAAAAAAATCATAATTAGCAGATAAGTAAAGCCCGCGAATGCGGGCTTTTTTGTGAAAGACAACTGTTATCAAAAGTTATTTCATTATATTTAGCATATGAAGTATAAAATCTTATTATTATCTGTGCTGTTTGTTTTTGGACTTAACACAAAAGCACAAACATTTTACAAAGACGTAGCCGGCATTTTTTATGCGCGTTGCACATCCTGTCATCATCCGGGAGGTAACCCATATTCATTTATGAACTATACAGGAGTTAATCAACTTAAATCAGTAATTCAGTATGATTTGAATAATAACATCATGCCGCCCTGGAAGGCGGATACCGCCTATACTCGTTTTCAGCACGAAAGAATTATTACAGCAGCTGAGAAAACACAAATTTTAAATTGGATTACAGGTGGCGCGTTAAAAGGCGATACTACTCAGGCTCCTCCGGCTCCGGTTTATTCAGGAGCTTATCAATTAAAGGGAGCTGCTGATTTAGAAGTTAAAATACCAACTTATACTAGTACAGCGACGAGTACAGATATCTACCTTTGTTTTTCTGTTCCAACAGGCTTAACACAAGATCGCGTTATTCGTGCGTTTGAAATTGTTCCCGGCAATAAGGCTATTGTACACCATGCTGTAATAACCGCAGATTCGAGTGGAACTTACGTAAGTAATTTAAGTGGTTCATGTTATAATATTCCCGGAGATTATGCTATTGGTACTTTTGCTCCGGGTACTAAGGCCACAGTATTTCCTAATGCACCGCAGTTACGTGCGGGAATAAGATTAAAAGCAGGATCGAATGTTATCTTACAAATGCATTATCCGAAAGGTAGCGCAGGTCAAATCGATAGCACAAAAATCCGTCTCTATTTTTATCCTACCACTACAACCGGCATTCGTCCAATCTATGTTACTACACCATTGCAAAATTGGAGTATGTTCATTCCTGCAAATACAACACAAACTTTTACGGCATATTATCCAACGTCAGGCACATTAACGGATTCATTATCGTTATTCGGTGTATTCCCGCACGCACATTTATTAGGAAAAAGCATGTTGTTATATGCAGTGAAACCCGGAATAGATACTATTCCGATGATTCATGTTCCAAAATGGGATTTTGAATGGCAAGATTATTACACCTACAAAAAATTAGTAAAGATTCCGGCCGGCTATCGTTTATTCGCAAAGCATGTTTATGATAATACGACCGCAAATCCAAACAATCCATCGCCTGTAAATGTTACGGCCGGTGTAAACACAAATAATGAAATGTTATTTGATGGAGTTATGTCCTTATTATATCAGCCCGGCGATGAATTAATAGATTTGGAAACATTAATGCAACAAGATTCTTTGTTCTCCGGCATAAGCGAAAGCAAACAGATTCCGGCGCAACATTTGAAGGCCATAGCGTTTCCGAATCCTTTTAACAACAATATTTCTATTCGTTATGCCTTATTTGAAAATACAAATGTTGTAATCGAGTTTAAAGATATTCTCGGAAGAAAAATTTCAACTCATAATACAGGAAAGCAAATGGAAGGAATTAAAGAGTTTGTTTGGAATGGTAAAAATGATAATGGTGAGTTTGTAACGCAAGGAGTTTATTTTTATACTATAAGAGCGGGCAATGAAGTCTGCGAAGGTAAAATCATAAAGCAATAACAAGAAGCCCGGAATTTCCGGGCTTTTGTTTTAATTGCCTGATTTAATTTTTTTAAGTAATTCAGAAGTCTCCTTATAATCATCTGCTCCCATCTTTTCTTCTTTAGCTTTATCAATTGCTTTGTTAGCTTGAACTTCAGCATTTTTTAAATCACCGCTTTTGTATAGTACGGCAGCATAGGTATCCAGATTGGCATAAGAAGGATTTATTTCGCAAGCGCGTTGTGCCATTTTAACAGCGCTGTTTAATAATTTCTTATCACTCACTTTTTCATAGAAATCCCAAGCCATCCCATTTAATTCTTGTGAATTGTTGTTATAATATTTTTGAAAATCAGAAGCGGCTAATTCATAATACTTGGTATTATCGAAACGTTTATAGGCTTCCATATCGGCTTCAAAAATAATTTTATTGGTATTGGGCCATTTCATGTTTGCGAATTCTTTTTTAGAATTTTCATAAGCAGCCTTGTCAAATTCTTTAGCGCGCGTGTATTTAGAAAAATAACTTTTTCCTAATTGTTCCAGTTTTTGTTCAACAGCATCTTTTCCAAAGGCTTTCTCAAACTGACTAAGATTATTTAAAAAATATTTCATTTCACGCGATTCATGATTATATACAAAATCGCGAAGCACAGTCCAGTTGTTTTCCTTTACTAAATCAGTTTCCTTCACTGAAGCAATGTATTCTAATGCCTTTGGTGAAGGATCAAGACAGCAATTCATCAATAAATCGATGTATTCGGTAACATTTGCTTCGGTTAAGGCAGATTTTTCAAATTCTGTTCTTTTATAGGCGAAAGTTTTTTCTTTGGTAAAGGCAGTTTTACCAAAATCAACAAAGGCAGCAGTTGGCATGGAGCCCGCAATACGATGTACGATTTTACCTTCACCGTCCAAAATTAAAAAATTAGGATAACAACGAACATCGTATTTTTCCGCAAAGCCAATACCTTCACCTTTTTCTGCGTCAATCTTAAGAGTCACAAAATTGGCATTATAGTAATCAGCGGCTGTGTCGTTTGTAAAAATGTTTTTCGACATCCATTTACACGGACCACACCAGGTGGTGTAAGCATCCACTAAAATTAATTTATTTTCTTTTTTCGCTTTTTCAAAAACGGAAGCCAGATTACCGGTTTCGAAATTGATGTGACGATTTTGTGAAAAAGCCAATATTGGCAAAGCACCTAGTATAAATAAAGAATTTTTCATAACGTTAAGCATAAATGTAAGGAATTAATCCATCGCAGATGTTCTATTTACCAATTTTAACACGATTAAATTCCTCTTGATTAACCGTTCTGTTTTTATAATCGTTGTTTTTAAGTTTGCCGAATTTGTAATTTAAAGATAATGCGAAATAGTTTGTGCTGGTCCGCGATTCGTAATTGAGGTTGTATAGGGGAATGTTACTGCCGCCACTCATGATATAAGATTTTAGAATATCACTGGCTGTAATCCGGCAGGTAAGTTTATCCTTGAAAAAGTTTTTTTTGAATGTAGCAGATAACATGGAAAAAGAATTGGAGGTGAAAATCCCATCCACAGCAGGTGAAGTATATTCATAAGTAATTTCAAAACTAAAATACTTTTTAGCTCTAAATTCATTGTATAGGTAAATACTATAGGTAGATTTATTGTTTTTTATTAGTTCGTTATTAAGTTGATAAGTGAAATTATTAATAAAGTACCCAAAATAATTAGCTGTCGTCCACCATTTCAATTCATACGGAATAGTAATGCCGAAAGAATAGGTTTCACTATTGTTAAGATTTTTTGTCGTTGCAGTAAAAGCATCGGTAGAGTCGTTAAGTTTATCAACGACTAATCGCATAGCACCTTGCGTATTATTATAACCAATCGTAAGGTTGGCTTCCTTCATATAAATTAAGGAAGCTTCAATGGAATTGGTATATTCCGGCAGTAAATAAGGATTACCTCTAAAAGAAGTAACAGAATCAATATAATTAATGAACGGATCTAAGTCCTGAAAGGTTGGACGATTAATTCGACTCGAAAGTGTTAAGGAGGTTGTAAGATCTTTTGTAAAATCATAACCGATAAATGCACTTGGAAAATAATTAACGTATTCGCGATTAATTATATTTTGATTTAATATTTTGGAAAAGCCATCCGATTTTGTGTATTCTGCTCGAATACCAATCCGGGAGTTAAACTTATTCTTTTTATAGCGCAATTCTGAATAGGCCGCTAGAATGTTTTCGCTAAACGAAAATCCATTTTTATAATTGGGATCTGAAACCCATTTTTGTTGGGAGTAATTTTGAAAAGTTATATCGCTTGATTTATCAATGTAAGTTTCTTTTATTCCGCTTTCCAGTTTCCACTTTTGGTTAAATACTTTTGTAAAATCTATTTGTGCGCCAAATATGTTAATCGAATTTGTGTTTAAGTTTCTTTTTGCGGAGGTAACAATAGAATCATTTAAAGTAGTTTCCTGATGAATATTGGAGGTTGTTTTTAAATTGAAGCTTCCATATTGCGCCGCTACGAATAACTCTGATCCAAGCGTGTCCAGTTTCCTGATGTAATTCCCATTACAGGAATTATTAACGACTATTGGTCGGCTATGCGTTGATGTGTTTAAACTATACTGGGCAATTGAATTGCTTAAAATGGAATTGGTATTTTGCGAATAATTGTTTTTAGAATCGTAATAGCCATTGTATTGAAATCCTATTGTTGTAAGTGAGTCAGGTCGGTAATTTAATCCTGCTCTATAGTAGTAAACGTCGGTAAATTTTTGGGTATCATAAATTGAATTAATCATACTTGTGTTTGTAGTATCATTCGATTTATACTGACGTTTATAAATATCAGAACTCCATTGTTCGCCCTTACTGGTGCCTAAACTCAAATTGGTTGTCCATTTTCGCTTAGTATAATTTAGTCTTAATCCGGTGTAAGAAAAGATGGATTTAATGTATAGCGTATTCTGAATTAAATTACCATTATAACCTTGCAGATTGTTTTTGACAGTAATGATATTGATTACTGCTCTGCCGCCAGCATCATATTTTGCTGAAGGGTTGTTAATGATTTCAATAGTTTTAATATCTGTTGAAGGCAGTGCTTTTAAAATATCAACGGTGGAAATAATTATTCCGTCTAAATAAATAATGGCAGTACCTTTACCAAAAACCGATACAATATCAGAGGTGCTTACGTTTACGCCCGGTGACCGTTTAAGCACATCTAAGGCATTACCGGCGTTGTTAAGTGCGGTATTTTCAACATTTACTTTTACTTTTTCGTTTATTAGAAGTTTAAAGTTTGAGTATTGTTT
>CAYQDP010000109.1:0-8209 GCA_964416235.1 uncultured Flavobacteriaceae bacterium
GATTTTAGAGCAGTAAATATAATTAAATCGGACTAAAAATCTAAAATAATTTTAGAAATGCATTTAAAAAATATATCTACCTGATTATCAGGTATAAAAAATACACCTCGCTTTTGTAATTACTTGAAAGAAGTAGTTTTAATTAAATCCTTTTAGTATTTTATTTATACATTATGTATAATACTATTTATATATATTTGCGTTCTCGAATAAGAAAATAATGATCAATCCCTTTCATACCGGCGATTTTAGTGCAGCCGCAGAGTTTTGTCCGCGCGATGAGGAGTTTAAACAACTGCTTAATAATGCGCAAATGGATCTCAACACCATTCTATTAGGTAATCGGCAAATCGGGAAAACAACTCTTGTTAAACAGTTTATACGTCATATAGAAAACGAAAACAACCGACATTGTGTTTATACTAATATTAACTCCTCTTCTACTATCGATGATTTTATTGAAGCACTCTTACAACAAATCATAAAAGAGTTCAGGGAGATTAAATCTAATAACATTGATTTACTTACCAACCGTTCGTCGCCGCAATTATTACTTAATGTACTCGAGTCGCTTGATAAACTAAATAAAAAAATCATTATTGTTATCGACGATTTCCAACAAATCATCAATTATCCCGATAAAGATTTCCTTCAGCACTTTCAAAATCACATTCAGAAATTAAAACGCATTAATTTCATTTTCTGCTGCAGTAATGAGTTTGCACTTAACGAACTTGCCGGAAATGAAACTCAAACTTTCTTTGCAAATTCTGACCTCATTCAATTGAATCCAATTAAGCCTTCTAATTACAATTTATTTATTGGATGGCATTTTAATAATAACGGACAAAGTATTAGCGAAGAGGCTATTGATTTTATTTTGGATTGGACGCGTTGTCATACTTATTTTACGCAAACTTTATGTAAACGCATTTTTTTTAATTCCCTTGAGGAAATTGAATTGGAAAATGTACACGATGAATGCGGACAAATTCTATCAGAGAATGAAAGCTCGTTTTATGTTTACCGTAATCTCCTATCGCCTGTTCAGTGGATTTTGTTAAAAGCCATTGCTAAAGAGGAAAAAGTTTATCATCCCACTGCGAAACTATTTTTACAAGAACATAAAATAGGAACTCCGGCTAATGTTCAACGTGCTCTAGATGCTCTCATACAAAAAGAAATGGTGATTACTTCCCGCGATGAAAAAGGCCGCTATTATCAGGTGCAAGATTGTTTCTTGAGCCGATGGTTGGAGGGTATTGATTAAAAAAACGGATTCCCATTGCTGAAAATCCGTTTTAGTTAATTTTTTATGTTTAATTAAAACTTGTATCCAAATCCGATTCCGTATACACTCATCACTTGCGCACGCGGACCAAAAATATCGTTTTTGTGATCGAATTTTCCGTCGTTATTCCAATCGTACTTAATAGTTACGTCGTGATCATACAAAAACTTGGTAGATAAAGTAGCTGTAAAAAACTTTGTGATTTTTAATGTTACTAAAGTATTCCAAACTACATCTATGTTTTGTGGATCTTTCATGTAATTAGAGAAAAAATCGGCGTAAGTATCTAAACTCAATTGCTTCGTTAAATCTTTCTTAAACTTCAAGGTAAATCTTCCCCCAAACTCATAACGGAATTTATGTCCCGGTGTTACCAATACTCCTGCTGTATCGTATTTTGCCTTCTCTACACCAAACTCTCCGGCATTTGCTAAATTCTGATCAGTTACCATAGTGATTTTTCCTGCAATTGGTGAAATCGTTGCTACAAAATAATCAGCAGGTTTAAAATCCAAACCTAATGCTAATTGAATGTAAGCCGGTGACGCGAAACGAGACACCGCAACTTTTAATGTATCATCAAAATACTTATAACCATCCGAAAATTGTGAACGAAAATCGGCCATTAAAGTATAAAACCAATATTTTTTAAACGCATACAAGCTATACTTGCTCATCGCAAACATTTGGTCAACGTTCTTTTGCCAAATTTTCGCATTACCCATTTTTACAATACCATACTGACCGTCGAATCGGTTTACCCATTCGTGCTTATCCTTTTTATAATTCGCTTCTAAGTTTAACAAACCTGAAAACGCAATATTGTTTTCGCCACCACCGGTCCAGTTACTCACTGATGTTTGCGCTAAATTCAATCCAAAGAATCCGCTTTTCTTCCAATAAGAAGTATCCTTTTTTGCTTCTGTTTGAGCCTGCATTCCATAGCTCATCAATAAAAATAATACGGCTAATTTTTTCATAGTTATTAAAAAGTCGACAAAAGTAATGTTTAATTGTTTGTGAAAGTTGTTTCCGAATAATCTTTAACAATTCCATATAAAGTATCACGTTCAACCGGACGCTTCCCTACTCCTTTGATCAATTCTACCAATTGTTGTGTCGTAAGTTTTGGAGATTGCTCCTCAGCTCCGGCCATGCTATAAATTTTAGTGGTGTCATCAATTGTACCATCCAAATCATCTGCACCAAAGTTTAATGCGAGTTGCGCTGTATTTCTTCCGATCATGGCCCAATACGCTTTGATATGCGGAAAATTATCCAAATATATTCTCGCTACAGCGTAATTACGTAAATCTTCTATTACCGATACTTCAGGAACATCGCTCATTTGATTTTCCTTATTACGGAATTTAAGCGGAATAAACGCATTAAAGCCATTGGTTCTATCCTGCAATTGACGTAAACGTTCCATATGATCAATTCTGTGCTCAAAAGTTTCAATATGACCATACAACATCGTTGCATTAGAATGTCTTCCTAATTTATGCCACACTTCATGAATTTCTAACCATTCTTCAGCGCTACATTTTCCTCCGGCAATTTTATCGCGAATGTCTTTATCAAATATTTCGGCACCACCACCCGGCATACTATCCAATCCTGCTTCCATCATTGCTTTCATTCCCTCTTCATACGTCATTTTCGCCTTTTTGAAAATGTAATGATACTCTACCGGTGTTAAAGCTTTTATGTGTAAATCCGGACGATGTTGTTTTATTCTTCTGAATAACTCAGTGTAATAAGCGAAATCCTGCTTAGGAACAACACCACCTGTAATATGCACCTCTGTCACTGGTTGTCCGTCGTATTTTTTTATGATATCCAAAATTTGATCAACGCTTAATTCCCATCCTTGCTCACGCTGCTTAATTAAACGTGAGTAGGAACAGAATGCGCAGGAATACACACAAATATTGGTTGGCTCTACGTGAAAGTTGCGATTGAAAAAAACCTTGTCACCACTTTTTTTCTCTCTCACAAAATTGGCCAGCGTTCCTAAGAAACTTAAACTTCCTTCCTTATAAAGAGTAACACCTTCTTCAAAACTAATGCGTTCTCCTTTAAATACTTTATCAGCGATTTGTTTTAATGCCGGAGAAACCGATGAAGCATGAATTATTCTTTGGGGCGATTCTACATTAATCATGTTGCAAATTTATGGATTAAATTTTTGTTAGTTATAACATTGAATCAACAAACTAAGGTCTTGATTTATATCACATTTGTGATTAACACTTATTATCCTATATTTGTTTAACTAAAAATCATTGCATGAAACACGTTTACTTTTCCCTATCACTTATTCTGATTTTTTTATCAGCTTCATTTAAATCTCAAACCGCAACCAGTATTGCCAGTGGTAACTGGACTAATCCATTGACTTGGAACTGTACATGCGTGCCTTTAATGGGACATGCAGTTACGATTAATCACACGGTAACACTAAATACCAGCATGAGTTTTACTGCAGGTGGAGTTACCATCAATAACAGCGGGGCATTAATGCAAGATGCTAGCAATAACCGTGACTTATGGTTTAACGGTGGTACTTTCGTAAATAACGGAAAAGCAAACTTCAGATATTTATTGGTGACAGGTGGTACAAATAATACCAATAATGGAACTTTTACTGTAAGTGCGATGACCAATTCTATTGTTACGTTTAACAACAATGGAACTATTACTATGGATAGCATGTATGTTGCTGCAAACTTTACAAATACTGCGAATGGTAAAATTATAGGTGATAGTTTAACTAACGGTCCGGGTACCACATTTTTGAATAACGGACGTATTAATGTGACTTGGAGCACAAACAGAGGAACTTTAAATAATAATAATTATCACGGTGGATATGCATTCACTAACGATGGAACGTATTCAAATGTTGACTCGTTAGTGATGACAGGAAGCATGTGGAATAAAGTTTTATTTACCAACCAAATCGGTGCGCAAGTTCGTTTAACCAAAAACTTTCATAATTATACGCCTGGTAATACCGCACGTTTCGATAACCGAGGAAACGTTGTTGTTTTGGACAGTTGGTATAATACTGATACCATTAAAGGCACCAACACCGGAACTTTTACAGTAAGTGATACTTCAGCAAACAGCGGACATATGAAAGGTAATTTTAAATTTTGTGATTTAACACCTCCGGCTTCTTCGCCTTATATTGATTTAAATGCAGGAGTTGTTTCAGTTAACATTACCTGGTGTACAACCAGCAGTGTGGATGAGTTAAATCCAACCAAAGGAACGGTAAAATATTTTCCAAATCCTAGCAATGGTCATTTCATCATATTCGGCGACAAGGAAGAAACCTTGTTTTTATATAATGATATCGGACAACAAATACGAATTATTGAACTCGACAGAGGTAATAATTTTAAAGCGGAAATCGGCGGACTGGATAACGGAATTTACTTCTTAACAGGTAAAACTTTCAGAGAGAAAGTGATTGTGATTAAGTAATCATCTACAAAATAAAAAGCCCCGAATAAACGGGGCTTTTTTTATTTAATTATCTTTTATTTAATCAAGGTAACATGTCCTTTTAACTCATGTGCTTTTCCAAATACACTTACTGCGTTTATTAACCAGGTGTAAGTTCCTTCTTCACAAATTTCTCCGCCTCTGCCTGCAAACTTACCATCCCATCCTTTTTCAAATTCCTTAGTCTCATAAACTCTTTCACCCCAACGATCAAAAATCTGTAATTGATATTTCACTATACCAAATCCTTTTGGCTGGAATATATCATTTAATCCGTCGTTATTTGGTGTAAACGCGTTTGGCGCATAAATTCCGAAGTCTTCTCCTACTTCAATCGGACGTAAAATTGTATCTACACATCCTTTATCACTCTTCACCACCAAGGCCACTACATAATGTCCAGGTTCGGTATACATAAACGTAGGATTTTGTTGCGTTGATGTATACTGCGCTGTATTCATAAAGAACCAGCTCCAGTTTGTAATGGTTGCATTATGAGATGCATCTGTAAATGTTACTTGCGGATCAATATTGATAATCGGTTTAATCGGCGCGTGATTAAAATCAGCAACCGGTTTTGGATAAACTTCAACAGTATGTGTTGTTGAATTCGGACAACCATTTACATCTATAACCTGAGCCGTAATGGTATAAATACCGGTAGTATTATAACACGTTTGTTGGTTTGGCGTATTGCCTGTCATACCATTTCCTAAATTCCAATTGTAGGTAGCTACATTAGAGCTACTATTAACATTGAATGTTGTACAAAGCGGAGGGCATCCACCGTTAGGACTTGCCGCAATTGAAATGTCAGGAATAGGATTAATGATTACCGGTGAACCTGTTGAAGCTGTACATCCGTTAGCATCAGTTACCGTTAAATTATAGGTTCCTGTGTAGTTAGTTGTATTGGCATTAACAGTTGGACTTTGAGCAGTTGAGAAAAATCCGTTTGGTCCCGACCAGTTATAACTTACACCACCTGTTCCACTCAACATTAAAACATTATTCACACAAATCGGACTATTTGTAATGATGTTTGGCACCGGAGCAGGATTCACTAATACATTTGAAAACGCAGTATTGGTACACCCTGCCGCTGTAGTTACGGTAACATTATAAATACCCGACATAGCCGGTGTTCCTCCAGGAATACTTGGATTTTGAGATGTAGACGTATAACCTAACGGTCCGCTCCACTGATACCCTGTACCGCCTGTTGCTCCTAAATTAATAGCAGAGTTCTCGCACAACACAGGATTGTTAACGGTAATAACCGGTAATGGATTTACCAATAAATTTACTGTAGTTGAATTAACGCAACCATTCGCATCCTTTACAGTTAATGTATATAAACCACTTTGTGAAGGTTGGGAGAATGGGAAACTTGGGTTTTGTGTATTGGTATTAAACGAACCCGGACCTGTCCATGTATATGTTGTTCCACCACTTCCTGTAAAATTAGTTGGTTGGTTCTCACAAACAGGACTATTATTAGTAGCAACCGGAACTGGAAGTGGATTTACCAAAACTGAAGTTGTTGCAGAAGCATTACATCCACCAACGGATGCTAATAAAGTATATACTCCTGTTAATGTAGAACTGGTTGCAGGTAAAGTTGGATTTTGCAAGTTAGATGTAAATCCACCCGGACCTGTCCAAGTATAACTAATTGCTGCAGGGCAATTCAATTGTATCGTTGCTCCTTCGCAATAAGGTCCTGTATTGCTTGCAGATGTTGTTGGAACAGTTACTGTAACTGTTGTAGCAGCAGAACTGATACATCCATTTAAATTTACAGTTACGGTATAAACACCCGCATCTAATGTTGTCGTAGAAGCAATAGAAGGATTTTGTAGTGTGGAATTGAAACTATTTGGTCCCGACCATTGATAAGTTCCTCCACCACCTGCACCTAAATTTAATACTCCACCCTGACAAACAGGGCTATTATTAGTTGCTGTTGGAACCGGCATTGGATTTACACTAACGGTCGACACCGCTGTACCTGTACATCCTGCTGTTGTACCTGTTACTGTATAAGAAGTGGTAGTGGCGGGAGAAGCATTGGCGGTATTAACACCCGTTGATGTTGCACCAGCTGACCATACATAAGATGTAGCTCCATTAGCAGTTAAGTTAGCCGTAGATCCCGCGCATATAGTCGCTGAGTTTACAGTTACGGTTGGATTTGGATTAACTGTCACACAAACCGTATTGGAATTTAATGTTGTACCACATCCTGTGACGACGGCCTTAAAACAGGTATTAGCTGAAAGTGTTGGCGTAGTGACGACGCTACTGGTTGCACCCGCAATATTACTAAACGGTCCTGCAGAGGATGGTCCGGATTGCCATTGAATGGCACCAGTATAAGAACTCATACTAACGGTAGCTGAGTTTCCGGCACATAAAACCGTTGGAGTGGCGCTTATTACACCCACAACCGGAGGTATTGTAGAAACCACAACTTGAATTGTATTACTAGCTGTCCAACAACCAAGTTTACCACCAGTAGTTTTAACTGTATAAGTTGTTGTTACAGTTGGTGAAGCAATAGGGTTTGAACATGTAGTACAACTTAAACCCGTTGCCGGAGTCCATGTAAATGTATAAGGCGGTGTGCCACAGCCATTAATTACTTGAGCGGTTAGCTGAGATGTTTGTGGCGGACAGATACTACTTGCGCTACTTGTCACACTTATAGTCGGAGCTGTAAAAACACCCGGAGTTGTAAAAGATGTTACAGATGTCCAACCACTAAAAGTTGCAGCTCCATACTGTTCACGTGCACGAAATTGGTATACTGAACCAGGGCACAAAGAGGCAATACTTATCGTTTGTAATGGGTAAGCATAAGGGGTAGTGGTTTTATTAATACCAACCGTCATATAAAAGGGAGCGGTACCTGTAAAACCCGAACTCGCACACGCAATTTCAACTTGTATACTATAGGTACAGTTATAAGTAGTATTACTCGACCATTGAAGGTTAAGGTTAGTACCCGTAATATTCCAACTGGTTAAAGAAGGAACAGCCAAAGGAGAACAGGATTTCGCGTTTTGATAAGAGAATAAAATAAAAACAACAGTTAAAGCCATTTTTAGGCTTCTGAACAAAGTCTTATGATTAAATCCGATACTCTGGGGATATGGTTTTTTCATGTTATTTATACTTGAGTTGTTTTTACAATATTAGACCATTTTTTAGGTAATCTAAAAAATTACAATAACCGAAACGGGCACTTCACTCATTTTAGCTAATTATATACTATTCAAGTGTTTCAACGCCGAATTTTAATAAACGAATGCATTCTTTTCATTATATTTGAGAGAAGCATTTTAGATTATGAACATTATTCGTTTAGGCATTAAAATTTCCCTTTTGTTCTTACTTTTT
>CAYQDP010000110.1:0-8199 GCA_964416235.1 uncultured Flavobacteriaceae bacterium
TTCATTTTCGTAAAAACGAGTGTTACGAATAACTTTCTCTTCCGACTTTAACTCGTTAAACTCAATTTGTTTAGCGGTAATTTCAGAAGTCACTTCCTCCATTGAATTATCACGTTTTTCACGTAATTCTCCGTCTTTTTTATTGTACTCGTTCTTTTGAAGTAATTGCAATTCGTTATAATGATTGAATACTTCAGAAGTTTTGGTATTGATTTTATTAATGTAAGCGGCTTTATCGTTTCGTAATTGCTCAATTAATGAGGAATACTTTAATTCAATACTACTTACGTTTGAGGTTAATGATTCATATTCGCGACGCGCGATATTTAATTCTACCTGTAATTTCTCACGTTCCGAATTTTTCTCGACCGCTTGTTCAATGTTTTTCTCTTTATACTCCTTTAATTTTTTATTGGCTTCACGAATGGTACGGTCGTAATATCCAATTTCTTCACGAATATCTTTTTGTTTTTCTTCAATGCTGGTTTTATGCTCTTCGTGACTTTCAATTAATTTTTCAAGTTCTTCTTCCTTTTGCTTTGCCGCTTCACGAATGCTTTCATTTTGTGTTTCCGCAAAACGTAAACTGCTTCCTAATTTATCGGCCAATTCCATTTGTGAACCCTTTAACATATGTACTTGATCGTACTTCTTATCAATGAGTTCAACTAATTGCTGACTTTCCTTCTTCAGGAAAGTTTCAATATCCATATATTTTTCGTTAAACTGACGTAACTGACGTTCAACTTGCTCTAACTTAATACTTGAGTTTTCGGTGGTAAGTGAGTTAGCAATAAAATCTTTGATAAAACGTGAATCAATACTATTCTTCGAACTCAAGAATACGTTGGTAATTGACTTCGGAATGTTTTGATATTTCTCGTTACCTTTTAGTAAATGGAATTTCGATAATTGTTTATCTGTTTCTGTTCCGTAAATAATGTTACGGTAACGTTCGAAGGTATCGATTTGGTTACTGATATAAATACCGCGTTTTTCTACATTGGCAATTACTTCTTTTATTTTCAATGCTTCATCGTTGGCATTTAAAAAGAAATCAGGATTATAAGGTGCGTCTAAAAAACGATATACTAATTTATTGTGACGATAAACCAGAACACAGAAAGGCTTATCTTCCGTGTCAATTTCATATACGAGGTAAGAATTTTCATAACGGAAATAGTGTTCCTCAAACGACTTTTGTGATTGGGCAATACCTAGTCCACGACTGTTCGCGCTATAGAAAAACAAGATTGCACGTTGCAACGAAGTCTTACCGTAATTGTTTGTACCCACAAAACAAGTATTTCCGCACAGTTCAATATCTGCGTATTTTACGTTAGCAATATTAATCTCAACAATTCTATTTAATATCCTGCAATTTTCCATTCTATATTATTTCTAGTTTCTTAATCCCTGTTTGTTTTGAGTTTTAGTTGTAAATGATTCCACTTCCTTGTCCGTCGCCGCCGTCATCGTAAATCGCAATAGCATTAATTACATCCAACAAATAAGTATAGGCATCTAATACTTTATAACTTTCACTTTGTTCGTCTTCCAATTCTAAAAAAGAATCACGTGACATTAAATCGCAAATGTCGCGCACTTTGTTTAACAAGGTTTCTGAACGATACATCGGAATTTTCTGAAGTTTTTGCTTCAAGCGAACGTTCGCGTTACACTCTTCTGCAATTTCGCTCGGACGAAAACGAGAACCGATGGTTATTTTGTTATCCATACTGGCAAATAAATCCACCACATCAATATAACGTTCGAAGGTTTCTAATTTTTTCTCAATGATACTATTCGCTTCACTTGTTTTTGAAAAGTAGAAATAGTTGTTGCCGCGTTCAATATTGTAACGGATAACATTGAAATAAGCCTGCAAACGATCAAAGTTTTCAGGATTATTGATAATATCGTAAAGTCGACCCATACCGTCTTTAGTTCCGTTGCTTGAAATAAAATGCCCGCGCGCCATAATGGCGAAAATATCGTGGGTTTGTTTCGGTAGGTTAAAGTCTTCTGCTGTCATTTTATGTTTTATGTTTAATGTTTGGTTTCGCGAGGCTTTGCTCGCGATGGCGAGTATACCTCGCCATTTGTTTTTAATATTTAATTAGTACTCTGCTATGCTGCTTTTTTCTTTTCCTTTTTCTTTTTTTCTTCAACGGTTGGTAAAATCACCGTATAACCAATTCGCTTATCTTTTCCATTATCGTCTTTGAATTCATACCATTGTAAACGGTATTTGAAATCTAACGTTTTTTCATATTCCATGGCAATTTCAACAAACAACGACATGCGGTCTTCCAACTTCACATCACCAATGGCTTTCGGGAATTTATATTGAATTAAATATTCGAACAGGTTAAACTTATTTTGAGCTAAAAAACGATCTACCAATTTTTCGGTATCCAGCTTAATTTGGTTGTCTACCATTTTATCCTTGAAGTTGCCAGGTAATTTGCCGGCCATTCCACGCATCATCAAACGTGAAATTTTGTACTTCTGTGCGACTTTCTGACAAAGCACATGTCCTTCATCCGTAAATAAAAAGTCGATTGCAATTTTAGTACGCGGACCTTTCACGCCGTTGAAACGAAGAGGATTTAAACTCTTAACAACTTCATTGAAATTAGTACGGAAATGCAAGGCCCCATGATCCTTCACCTCTTTCAAACGCTGAGCTTTTACATACACATCCAATTGGAATTGAATTTTGTTAATGTAATCAGTAATATCAGTTTGAATCTCGATTAAGAAGTCTAAATTTTCAATTAAACTCGCCTTTAACGCATTTACTATACCGTAAAGTTCCGTATCGTTTGTAAGACTAAACAACCCGCGTGTTTCCTCAATAACTTCTTCTGTTTTCTTGATGAAATCAATGATGGTATCGCGCTTTAAGCGGTAATCTTCCAGCTTCTGTAATTTGATTCTGTAATTACTCTCGTTTTTGTAAGTATCATCTACGTTTTTTTGGAGCTTGATGATTTCACGTGAAAGAGCAATATTGATTCGCTTTAAGTATTTTTTGATACTACGTAAAAAGCGGTGTTCATGAACCTCTTGATAGAAGCGGATGTGACGTTTAAGTTCGTTGATATAATCGTTGATAAACCCTGGAGTTACTTCCCCAATTTCCATGAAGTCCTCGAACATTGCTACCACAGCATCGTTCAAGCTTACTACCCCTTCGTAAACGTAAAGCAAATCGAGTGAACGCATTTTTTGATACTGTTCCTCCGATAAATCTTCGCGTGCCAGTAATTCGTTTACCGTAATGTTTTCGCGGTTGGCGAATAAAAATTCAACCACTCCGCGGTTATGGTACAATTGTGATAATATATCGTTAACGTTGACCTGTAAAGCCATGCCTTTGGTTTTGTCTATTTTTATAAAAATACAAAGGCTGTAGCTCGCAATTGGCGCGGGTTTTCAACAAAAACCAGAGTAATTCACGAAACATTTAAGTGAATAAGGTTAATTACTTGATTTATAGATTGTAGGACCTATCTCTCATTGGAGAGAAAAGAAGTTAACACCTGTTATATAATTCTAACACCCTGTTAATAAAAGTCGGCCACAGGTATTTTACTTTTTCTGTTTTGAGGTTAGAAATGAATTCCTGCTCGCGATGATTCTTGAAGAAATCCAAAATACTCTCCGTGATTTTTGCTACATCAATCGGAACGGTGTATCCTATTTTCTGATGTGGCACTAATTCAGATAAACCACCAACATCAGTAACTAACATAGGTTTCTCATAGTAATATCCTACCATGGTAACTCCACTATTGGTCGCATTTCTATAGGTTTGTGCCACTAAATCGGCTGCGCAAAAGTAATAACGTACCTCTTCATTCGGGATGAATTGCGAATGGAATATAACCTGATTTTGCAATCCATTTTTCTCCACTAAATCCAAATAAGGTTGCTTGTCTTCGTAAAATTCGCCGGCTACCAAAAGTTTTATATTCTGATTTTTTATATCAGGATGATTCATTGCTTCTAACAAAAAATCAAGTCCTTTGTATTTTCTTATCAAACCAAAAAACAATATCACTTTGTCGTCTGATTTTAAACCTAACTTTTTTCTTGCTTCTTCCTTGGTTACAGAAGCACCATAGGTTTCGTACATAGGATGCGGCGAAAATACTTTTTTATCTGTTGGAGTAAATTGTGAGATATCATTAAAAACGGCTTTGCTCATGGTTATAAAACCATGACAACTCTTTACAAAATACTTGGTGAAAGGCACATCCCCTACTCGCTTTTCATGCGGAATAATATTATCGGTTAATGCCAATACTTTTATATTGGTACCTCGTTTCACCATTCTGCCTATACTTCCTAAGCTGGGTCCAAAAAAGGGTAACCAATATCTGAATATGATAAAATCAGGTTTTTGCTTTTTGATGAACCTTGCCGTTTTTATCCAGTTGAAGGGATTGACAGTATTAATTAAGGTGTGAATTTTTATATCCGATGGCGCAGAACCGCTTGTTTCATACTGCGAACTTCCCGGAAATAAAAAATTAGGATATTGCAGAGAGTAGGAAATGATTTGAGCATCATGTCCCAATTTGTTGAATTCACGGCATAGATTTTCGTTAAACTGTGCAGGTCCGCCACGAAGCGGATATCCGGGACCGATAATAAAAACCTTTGCCATGCGGTGTAAAATTACAATAAAATTACTCTCAAAAAATAGAGATGTCGCTTTAGTTAGGTATGGTCAAAAAAGTCTTCTGAAAAATTGATCAAATAAACCTGTTCTTTTGCTCTTGTAAGTGCAGTATATAACCAGCGTATAAAACCAACATCAATTTGTTCTTTGTTTAAATAACCCTGGTCAATAAACACCACCGGCCATTGTCCGCCTTGCGCTTTATGACACGTTACCGCATAATTAAATTTAACTTGTAAGGCATTGTAATAAGGACTTTGTTTCATGTAGGCCATTCGTTTGCCTTTAATAGGTTCATCCGCCACATCTAACATAATCTCATCAAACAATTTTTTCTGTTGCTCAGTACTGATACTTGGCCCTTCCGAATAAATGCTTTCCATAATGATTTTTACCTGTGTATCTTTTAATTGAGGATAGTCAATAAATTCCACCAAGGCATCCAGAAAATTAAAACCGTATAAATTATCGCGGTTTATGATCTTTCGAATTTGCAGGCTGTCGCCATTGGCGATAAAACCAACATCCGAATTTTCTTCCAACCAGAAATAATTATTTTTCACTACCATGAGTAAGTCGCCGGCCGCAATATCGTCTTCCATATATCGCACACGATTTCTCACCGCCTGATTAAACAAATTAGCACGTTTATTACTTCTTGTAATAATTAACACATCATTATAACCATACTTACTGTAAGCTGTATTTAAAACATCCTGCAACTCGTCACCTTCCACTTTTACAACATCCTGTGTCAGGCGTATTTTAGGAATTGTGCCGTCAAATTCTTTTAAAATTCCTCTCAATTTGGTGGCGTTTTCAAGAATACCACTCTCTAAACTCTGACGAGCCACCATGGTTAATTCGATACCGAAAATATTCAGATGGAAAGCTGATTTCAGAAATTTAGGATTAAGTGCGGGACTCTCTTCTACTCCTACGGGAGGTAATTGAGCACCATCCCCAACAAACAGAAGCTTGCAATTTTCACCCGAAAAAACATATTCAAACAAACTTTCTAACAAGCCGGGTGAGGCATAATTAGAACCGGAGTTTGAATCCAAACCAATCATAGAAGCCTCATCAACAATAAATAAAGTATTCTTATGGAGATTTTCTCCTAATGAAAAGTAGAGTCCACCGTTTTCATTTACAGCTTGCCGGAATATTTTTTTATGAATTGTTTGAGCCGGACGTTGCGCATAAAGCGATAGAACCTTAGCAGCTCTTCCGGTTGGAGCCAATAAAACACTTTTCCATTTAAATTCGGGTAACACTCTAGATAGCGCTGAAACCAAATTAGTTTTACCGGTACCGGCGTATCCTTTTAAAATGAATAAGTCTGTGTTATCAGACCGATTCATGAAATGTGCTATTTTTTGTATGGCCTCCTGCTGATTTTCGTTAGCGGTAAATGGTAATTGCGCATTAAATTTTGAAACAAACAGATTTATATCGAGAGGTTTTAGCACGCTTAAAATTAGGTTTTAATTAGCTTAACATGCTAATTGTTGATTTATTTTTTCGGACTCGAAAATTGTTAGAAATATTCTGAATAATATCTCATAAATCTTATTCACTATTAACCTCACAAACCATATAAATTACTAGTTTTGTAAGGCTATGATAAGCACTTTGCCCCTACATAAAAAAGATTACAGTCTAAAACTAGATACCCTAAAAACTGAGCATTTGGTTTTAACCGTATCTGCTAATGGTTTTGAGCTGGCGGGTTTTTCAAAATCACCTTATTATATCACCAAGATTTCTGAACTCAATTTTGAAACTGCAATTAAGGACTTCAGAGATTTAAATAATTACTTGATTCAGTTCATAAACGACCATAATTTAACGCTACATACCTATAAAAGTGTTTTTATAAATTGGATGGGACAACATTTTACTTTGTTACCTAATTCTTTTTATGATTCTGAAAAAGCACGTGATTTATTAGAATTCAACATTGGTAAAACGCCGGATGAGAGTATTGTGACGAATGATGTGGAGGATATAAAATTGGTTTATTCTATTCCGACTGAAATTAAAAACACATTAGATAAATTATTTCCGAGTCACAATCTCAAACACATTGGTTACAGCACAGTGAAATTGTTCTTTAATCACTTTCAGTTAAAAAACGCCGATTTGTTTTTAAACATACATAACGGACAAACAGAAATTATCATTAAGAAAGATAAAAAGCCACTGTTATACAATGTATATAATACTTTAAGTGACGAAGACATTCTATATTACTTGTTGTTTTCAATTGAACAATTTAATCTGAATCCTTCTACCATTCGATTGGCCATTGCGGCTAATCGTGAAACATCTTCTGAGCTATTTGTCGCTATAAAAAAATACATTAAGAATGTTGAATTTGCAGTAAGCGATAAATTAATTATCCGAAAAGAAGAGCTGGAAAAATTACCGCATCATTTTTACTTCACTACTTTAAATCGCTTATTGTGCGAATAATTGGCGGAATTCATAAAGGCAAACGAATTGATGTGGTAAAGGGTTTACCGGTTAGACCAACAACCGACTTTGCTAAAGAAGCTTTATTCAATATTTTATTTAATAAGATTGATTTTGAAGGTGCCGAGTTTTTAGATTTATTCTGCGGTACCGGTAACATTGCGTTGGAATGTGCTTCACGCGGAGCGCATGTAACAGCCATTGATATGCATTTTGGTTGTACAAAATTTGTAAGTGACACGGCTAAAAAATTGGATTTAAATGTTACCACTTTTAAAAGTGATGTGTTTAAATTCTTAGCCACGCATCATAAAGCTTACGATGTTGTATTTGCCGACCCGCCTTATGATTTGGAAAACATTGCCGATATACATAAATATGTTTTTGAAAATAATTTACTGAAAGAAAATGGCTGGCTCATTCTTGAACACGGTCCGAAAACCAAATTAGAAGAACTGCCCAAGTTTGTAGAACACCGTAAGTATGGCAATGTTAATTTCAGTTTTTTTTCAAGCATCTAATGATTAATTACCAATAATAAAACATCACTATCATGTTCACTATAGATACACACACTCATATTATTCCTAAGAACATTCCTGATTTTTCCAAAAAGTTCGGTTACGGTGAATTTATCATGCTCGACCATCATGAGAAAGGTAAAGCATGGATGATGCAAGGCTCGAAACGTTTCCGTGAAATATTAGAGAATTGTTGGAGTCCGGAGGTGCGTATTCAGGAAATGGCACAACACCACGCAGACATGCAGGTTATATGTACGATTCCCGTAATGTTTAGTTATTGGGCAAAACCAGAACACGGATTAGAGATTAGTCAGTTTTTAAATGATGATATTGCTTCAACTTTTATTAAATACCCGGATAAATTTGTTGGATTAGCTACTGTGCCATTACAAGACACGAAGCTCGCCATTCAGGAATTGGAGCGTTGCATGAAAATGGGATATAAAGGAGTTCAGATAGGAAGTAATGTCAATAATAAAAACCTGAATGAACCGGAGATTATAG
>CAYQDP010000111.1:0-8083 GCA_964416235.1 uncultured Flavobacteriaceae bacterium
GCACCGGTCATGGCGTACCCGGAGCTCTAATGAGCATGATCGTTCATGAGAAGATTGAAGCGGCAACTAAAATTTTTAATCAGCCTAAAGATATTTTGACAAGCATCAATAAACAGGTTAAAGATGCTTTAAAGCAATATCAAAATGAAAATGCGTCACGCGACGGTTGTGATATTGCATTTTTAAAATTATGTGAAGATAAACTTTACTATTCCGGTGCTTATCGTCCGCTATACATATTTGATAAGGAGAATAACTTTAGTGAGATTAAAGCCACGAAAACTGCAATTGCCGGATTAACGCCATACGATCAGGAGTTTGAACAGCATGAGTTTGATGTCAAAACATTAAAAGCGGTTTATGCATTCAGCGATGGTTTTGCCGACCAATTTGGCGGAGAAAAAACCAAGAAATTAACCACCAAAAAGTTTAAGGAACTTTTATCTAAAATCGTTGATTTGCCAATCGACGAACAAAAGGAGCAATTAGACCGCTTTTTTACCCAATGGAAGGGAAATGTTGAGCAAATTGACGATGTTTTAGTGATAGGTATTCGCTTCTAAACTTCTTTTAGTTTTTCTTCAATTTACCCTTCAAAACTTGCTGATTCTTATAATTTTACTATTTTAGCACCTTTCAAACATCCCCATGTTGAAACTGAAAGGATATCTGTTGCTTTTTGTATTGTGCTTACAAACTTTGTTTGCTCAAAACGGACCTAATTCAAGCTCTACAATTCGTAGTTTTTCAAACGAAGGCGAAGAGCCTTCCGGTAATTTTCCTGTTTCAAAATCCAAATTAGTTAAGATTGTAGATTCTTTATTAAATCTCGATCATATCGATTCAAAAGAAATCGAACTTGTAGCCTACTACAATGAACTTCTTTCGCTTTACGCCGATTCAACAAAATCCTCTCCCATAAAATTATCCGATTTGAATTTTTATGAGGACTTAGATGAGTCGATGATTTTCCCCTTGGTGAGCGATAAAACCATTGCTGAATCTACAACCATTGTTATAGAAAATGATGCCTTAAGTTATTATACCACTCCACGCGCCGGTGTCATCACCTCTTTATATGGTTGGCGCGATAAAAAAATGCACAAAGGCATCGATATTGATTTAGTAAAGGGGGATGCGGTTGTGGCAGCTTTTGATGGAAAAGTAAGAGTGGCGGCTAAACGCGGAGGTTACGGTAACGTTGTTGTAATCATGCATCCTAACGGTCTCGAAACGGTGTACGCGCACCTTTCTAAATTAAAAGTTAAAGCCGGTCAAGTTGTTTTATCAGGACAAATAATTGGCTTGGGAGGAAATACAGGGCACAGTACAGGTTCACATTTACACTTTGAAGTACGCTATAAAAGTGTGGCTTTGAATCCTTCTACATTCATTTCCTTTGATGAACACAAACTTTTATACAATACTATTGTTTTAAATAAATCCAGAGTTGGCGTGAATGCTTATCCGGCAAATGCCACTTTTCATACGGTAGGTAAAGGCGAAAGCTGGTCGGTAATAGCAAAAAAATATGGAGTTTCCAGCAAAGAGCTTTGCGCTTTAAATGGCACAAAAAGCCGCTACTATTTAAAAGTGGGACAAAAAATACGGGTAAATTAAATACCTTCGTCCCTATATTTCTATGAAAAAAATCACCTTCGTTTTACTAGCATTCTTAAGTTTTGCAGTAAAGTCTCAAACTGTCAATGAACTTTCAGAAAGTTTTTTAAATAAAATGCTTCGCGGCAGTTATGATAGCTGTCGCTCTTATTTTGACGCTTCAGTACTAGATAAAATCAATCCTCAAATGATTCAATCGATGTGGGAAAAGATTCCCAATTACGTTGGTGAGTTTAAATCGTATGATAATGTAAGAAGTGAAAAGCAAGATACATTAGAAATTGTTTTGATGACTTGTGCTTTCGAAAAAACAAAACTTGATTTAAAGTTGGTTTATAACACGCCAAAAAAAATCGTTGGCATTTTCTTTCAGCCTGTAAAAAGTAAAGCAGTTTATAATGTTCCCGAATATTATCGTGTTGAGAAATTGTATGAAACAAAACTAGAACTAAAAACCGGTGATTATAAAATGCCAGGAATGTTATGTGTACAATACAGAAAATCCTCCAGTTGTAATCTTCGTACACGGCTCCGGACCAAATGACAAAGACGAAACACTAGGTCCTAATAAAGTTCTGAAAGACTTAGCCCTTGGATTAGCATCAAATGGCATCGCCAGTTACAGATACGATAAACGCACATTTGCCGAAGCACAAAAAATGTCTTCCTCTCAAGATAAGATTGGATTGGAAGAAGAAGTTATTGAAGATGTATTAAATGCCGTTAAACTTTTAAGAAATCATCCTACTACAAAAGCCTCCAAAATTTATGTAGCAGGTCATAGTTTAGGCGCTATGTGCGCGCCGCTTATTGCTAAAAAAGGAAAAGAAATTAGTGGTATAATAATGTTGGCAGGTCCTGCACGTCCGTTTGAAGATATATTACTTGAACAATTTACTTATTTGTTTAATCTGGATAGTATCATTGATGCGGATGAAAAAAAATCATTAAGTGATTTAGAAGAGCAAATAAAAAAAGTAAAAGATCCAAAGCAACTTAAAACTGCAAAAGCATCGGAATTACCGCTCGGACAACCTTCATATTATTGGCAAAGCATCAAAAAATACAATCAAGTACAAACAGCAAAGGGAATTAAGCAACCGATTTTAGTACTTCAAGGTAAACGCGATTATCAGGTAACTATGGCTGATTTTGAAGTTTGGAAAAAGGAATTAGAAAATAATGCGAAGAATAAATTTATTTCGTATGACGGTTTAAACCATTTATTCATTAAGGGCGAAGGAAAATGCACTCCTGCCGAATACCAAGTTTCGGGTAATGTACAAGAGCGGGTCATAAAAGATATAGTGGAATGGATTAAATCCAAGTAAAAAGTATACTATTTACTCGGCGAAAAATTAACGCTTTTTCAAAAAGAAGTCTTTAATAATTTTACCGCAAGCATCTTCATTTACCCCTTTAACAACCAGTGTTTTAGGGTGTAATAAAGGATTCGAAAACAAACTATATCCACGCTTCTGGTCGGAGGCTCCGTAAACTATTTTAGTAATTTGCGCCCAGTTTAAGGCTCCGGCACACATCGGACAAGGCTCTAATGTAACATACAATGTACATTCATGAAGATATTTCCCTCCCAAGGCATTCGTAGCTGCGGTTATCGCTTGCATTTCGGCGTGTGCCGTAACATCATTTAAGCGCTCCGTTAAATTATGTGCCCTTGCAATAATTCGGTTATTTGCCACTACTACAGCCCCTACCGGAACTTCATCAGCATCAAAGGCTTTTTGAGCCTCCTTAAATGCCTCGTTCATAAAGTAATTATCATCAAACATATACGACTTAAAGGTAAAATATTATATTTGTTCCTGTTTAAATAAAATCTCAATAATTATGAAAAAATTAAGTTTTGTACTTCCTCTTACTTTAGGTGCTGTTTTAATGGCGTGTGGCGGTGGCCACGATGCCGAAGAAGCAAAAGAATCTGTTGACTCAGCCTCAGTGGTTGCGGTGGATACAACCCCTGTAACAGTAAATGAAGAAACTAAATTTAAGTTTGATTTCGCCATCGCTAATATTCCTTCACCGGTTGGAATGGTAAATGATATTTCAAACTGGGGTGTGCCTTATAACAACACCTTAATGAATGATCCTAAAAAATCAAATACGTATACAGCTGAATTCACTAAAGCAGTTACTTTAGGTATTTACAATATTGATATGTCTTATGCCATGGTAAACAACCTCGGTGAAGATGTAATGAAGTTAATGAAAACTGTAATGGTTCAATCGGATGCTTTAGGATTAAAAGGTGCGGTTGATCAAATGGTAGGGAAACGCGCTGAACAAAACTTAAGTAACAAGGATTCATTATTAAAAATCTTAGATGAGATTTTTGTTAAGAGTGATTCTTACTTACGTACTAATGAGCGTGTGTACACTGCATCTTCGGTATTTGCCGGTTCATGGATCGAAGGTTTATACTTAGCATGTAAATTAGGTGAAAGCGTTACTGATGGCGCTGCTAAAGCAAACGTTTACAAAACCGTTTGGGATCAACGTTTTTACTTAAACAACTTGATTACTTTAATGGAAGATTACAAAGACAAAAAAGAAGCAGCGGATTTAAACAACAACTTCCGTGAAATTCATAAAGAAATCAACGATATTAAGGATCCAAAGGATATGAATGACGCAAAATTCAAATCTATCAGTGCTAAAATTTATGCGTTACGCGATAAAGTAACTAAATAATAATTTGATGTTTTAATAAAAGCCTCCTCAAAAGGGAGGCTTTTTTATTTCACTAAATCGCCGTTTGAGCGTAACAATTCTGTTTCAGATTTTTTACAATCGTAGGACGCATTTATCATTCGGGTTTGAGCTTCTTCTAAATTACTTTGCGCTTCTTTTGTTTCTAATAAATTGGCCTTACCAATTTTGTATCTTTCCATAGAAACTGACAGCAACTCCTCTGCTCCCTTCAGGTTATACAATTCAAGTTCTAAAATTTTCTTATTGGTTAAATAGTTTTGATAATGAATGTAAACCATCGCATCTACCTGTTGCTTATTTAACTCTGTCAGATTCTTTTGATTTAACAAACGAATTTGTCTCTCTTTTACGAGTTTATTGTTCTTGTTTCCGGAAAATAACAACCATCCGGCACTTAATCCGGCGTTCACGCCATTTTGCTGATTTAAGAATAAAAATCCGGCCTGACTTTGATTTCTGATAAAGTTATAGGAAGCATTTAATTGTAGTTGCGGTAAAAAACCGGAGCGTGCCTCTTTAATACTTTGCTCGGCTATCATCTCATTTTGCAATGCCATCAATAAAGAAGAATTATTCTTGAGAGCCGATTTTTTTAATTCATCATAAGCCGGGTTATAATTGGTAGCGATTTCAGTCGTCGTTTTAAAGTCTACATCCGGTGCTACATTCATTAACATATTCAACCCTGCTTTCGCAGTTAATAATTGCTGTTGTAACTTTAACAAATTACTTTTTGCTTTATTTTCGTCCGATTCAGTTAGTAATAAGTCAACTTTTGAATCCGAACCAATATCCAATTTGAGTTTGGCTATTTTTTTTCTTTCTTCATACACTGCCAGATTTTGTTGAGCCGCTTTCATCAGTTGTTGAATTCGCACCACATCGTAATAAGCATTCACTATCTGATAAACAGTGTTTTCCATTTGTTGCTTTAATTGCAAACTACTCAATTGTTCACTTTGGCTTAAACGCTTTTTAACTGCAAACATTTTCATTCCATCAAAAACAACCCAATTTACATTTAAAGAGGCGCCGGTACTATTGGATTGAGCCCCTTGCCTGTCTTGAACCGTTCCGTTACTGAATTCCTGATAAGAATTAAGGTTCGCTAAACTTAAATTACCGTTTAAACTTACTTGCGGCGACATACCCGCATTGCCAAAATTATTTTGAGCTTTGACAATTTCGGTTTCGTTACGAGAAATCATCACCGCGTAATTCTTTTCTAAACCTGTTTTAATTGCTTGCTCTACGGTTAAAACATCCTGAGCATTCAGAAACGTAATTCCGAATAAAGCAATGACTATGTTTGACTTTTTATTCAGCATGTTTCTTCTCCTTTACAAAATATGAATAAACGGATGGAATAACATACAAGGTTAACACCATCGATAATAATAAACCACCTATAATTACAATACCCATTCCCATTCTGCTCTTTGCTCCTGCACCTAATGCCATAGCAATTGGCAAAGCTCCTAAAATAGTTGCTAAACTGGTCATTAAAATCGGTCGTAATCGCGCTGTTGATGCTTCAATTAAAGCTTCTCTTACACCCATCCCTTTTTCTCTGAGTTGATTTGTAAATTCCACAATCAAAATTCCGTTTTTGGTTACAAGTCCAATTAACATAATCATACCAATCTGACTAAAAACATTCAAAGTCTGATTAAAATACCACAATGAGAAAACAGCACCCGCTAAAGCAGTCGGAACTGTCAACATGATAATTAATGGTTGAACGAAACTTTCAAATTGTGCGGCAAGTAATAAGTAAATGAGTATTAGAGCCAAGAAGAATGCAAATAGAGTATTGGATGAGCTTTCCGCAAAATCACGCGAAGAACCGGTTAACGAGGTAGAAAATGAATCGTCCAATAATTTTTTAGCAATCTCATTCATAGCGTTAATGCCATCTCCAATAGTTTTACCGGGAGCTAATCCCGCTTGTACAGTTGCTGACTGATAACGATTATAATGATATAATTGTGGCGGACTACTTTGCTCGCGCATCTTCGTGATATTATCCAACTGAATCATTTCGCCTTTATTGTTTTTAATATACAAAGCTGATAAATCTAAAGGGTCGTCTCTGTTTTCTCTGTCAACCTGACCAATAATTTGATATTGCCGGTCATTCATAATAAAATACCCGAAGCGTTGTCCGCTTAAGGCAAGCTGTAATGTTTGTGCTAAATCAGCAATACTGACACCTAAAGTTTTTGCCTTTTCGCGATCTACTTCAATTACCAATTCAGGTTTATTAAACTTTAGATTAACATCCACTCCTTGAAATACAGGATGCTTATTAGCTTCCTCCATGAATTTGGGAAGTATTTCCTGAATCTTTGCAAAATCATTATTCTGAAGAACAAACTGAACAGGTAAGCCTCCTCGCGGTCCACCACCGGAAGAAATAGTCTGTTCCTGTATTACAAACACTTTTCCCTCAGGGAACAGAGAAAGGTTTTTGTTAATATAATTAGCAATATCCTGCTGTGAGCGTTTACGATCTTTTGCTTCTGTTAATGCCAGTCTGACAAAAGCTGTATTAACTGCTCCTGAACCAACAAACCCCGGTGCGGTAACCGTTAGACAAACGCGTTTTTCAGGTATTGAGTCTCCAACAAATTTCGACATGCGATCCACAACGGCATCTGTTGCTTCGTAGGAAGTTCCTTCAGGACCCGTAAAACTTAAACGTAACCAATCGCGGTCTTCCAAAGGAGATAACTCAGATTGCAATTGTTTTCCGAAGAAAAAGATAGCAATTACAGAAATAACAATAATTACGATTGACCATTGTCGCTTGAATAAGAAATTAGTTATTGAGTTCTTAAACCAATTATCAAGTGCGGTAAAAAATGGCTCACTCCAAACATAAAATCGACTTTTCTTATTATGGTCTTTACGCACCAATTTTGCATTAAGCATGGGAGTAAGTGTTAAAGACACAAACGCAGAAATAAGAACTGCTCCGGCCAATACAACTCCAAACTCGCGGAATAAACGTCCTACAAATCCTTCCATAAATACAACCGGCATAAATACTGCAGCTAAGGTTAAGGAGGTTGAGATGACCGCAAAATAAATTTCACGGGTACCTTCAATAGCCGCTTGTTGCGGTAGCATTCCTTTCTCAAGTTTCTTAAAGATGTTTTCAGTAACTACAATTCCATCATCAACAACCAAACCTGTCGCTAATACGATGGCTAAGAGCGTTAATACATTAATGGAATACCCCATAATATACATGATAAAGAATGCTCCAATCAAAGAAACCGGAATATCGATTAAAGGACGAAACGCAATAAGCCAATCACGGAAGAACAAATAAATAATCAGAATCACAAGAAGAATCGCAATCAATAAAGTTTCTTGCACTTCTAAAATCGACTTTTTAATAAAGCGGGTATTGTCTAAAGCTATATTAATGGTATAGTCCTTTGGCAAATCTTGCTTTAAGCGTTCGTAACGCTTGTAAAATTCATTGGCTATATCAATATAATTAGCGCCGGGTTGTGGCACAAGTGCCAAACCAATCATTGGAACCCCCGACTCTTTTAAAATTGTTTCTTCATTCTCAACACCCAAATCTACATTAGCCACATCATTTAAGCGAACTACCTCATTGGTATTTTGCTTCACAATCATTTCTTCAAACTGGCTAACGGTTACCAGTCTTCCACTTGTTTTAATGGTTAACTCTGTTGAATTTCCTGCTACTTTA
>CAYQDP010000112.1:0-8065 GCA_964416235.1 uncultured Flavobacteriaceae bacterium
AGTGCTTTTCATGCTCGGATCTTTGGGATTATTGGTTATGAATGCCACAAAACTCAGCACACATTTCAAAGAAAACATCGGTTTTCAGGTTTATCTCAAAGACACAGCTTCTTCGGCACAAACGGACGGTCTGATTCAGGAGATCAGTAATGCCCGTTATTGTAAAAGCGTGAATTTTATCAATAAAGAACAAGCGGCTGAAAAATTGAAAGCAGATCTTGGGGAAGATTTTGTTTCCTTTCTTGGCAGCAATCCCTTGCTTAACAGCATCGATATTAAATTAAATGCCGATCAGGCGAATACCGATACCTTGATGAGCGTAGAAAAATATCTTTTGCAGAAATCATTTGTCAAAGAAGTTGTTTATCAAAAGGACATGATCAACAACCTGAATAAAAACACGAAGGCAATTGCCTTTTTCATACTCATCTTCAGCGGTGCGTTGATGGTTGTGGCAATTGCATTGATCAACAATACCATTCGTTTATCCATCTACTCGCAGCGATTTTTAATTCGTACTATGTATTTAGTGGGCGCTACGCGTGTATTTATCAGTAAGCCATTTATATTTAAAGGCATTCGTCAGGGTGTAATAGCAGGAATTTTAGCAGGGGCATTGCTAGCCGGATTTTTAGTGGTAAGTACTAATTACATTCCGGATTTATTACAATTACAAGACGAAAACATGCTGGCTGTTTTATTTGGCGGCATAATTTTACTTGGCATTGTTATCTCAGGAGTAAGCGCGATGTTCTCGGTTATGCGCTACCTTCGCCTTAAAACAAGCGATTTATATTTTTAAGATTTCCCTCTTGCTGTAAACCAATTATTGCGAAGTTCTTCTCGATTATAAAGCATAGGTTTTTGGGTTGAAAGATCAATTAATTCGCAATTTGCATTTTCTAATATGGCTTGCCCTGCCGCGGTATCCCATTCCATGGTTGGACCAAAACGTGGATATTCATTGGCAATTCCTTCAGCCACCCAACACATTTTAATGCTACTTCCCGTATTTACAATGTTTACTTCTCCGTGTTGTAATTTTTTTTCTTCAATGTAAGCATAGGTTTCGCTGCTAAGATGCGAGCGACTTGCTACAATGGTATATACTTCCGGATAATTCGTGTGGGGCAACTTAGAAGCAGTACTAATTAAATTTTCAAAAGGAATTTTTTCCAAACCGTTCTCTATAGCAATAAAATCGTGACGGTTAATTTTAAAGGAACCCAAACCATTTGCTGCAAAATATAAATCCTTAAATACCGGCGAAAAAATAACACCAATTACCGGTTTGTTATTTTCAATCAATGCGATGTTTACTGTAAATTCTCCGTTACGTTTTACAAATTCTTTAGTGCCATCAAGCGGATCCACCACCCATAATTGTTTCAGTGATTTGCGTTTTTCAAATGAAAAATGTTCACCTTCTTCAGATAGTACCGGAATATTTGTTTCGTGCAGTAATTCAATAATTTTATCGCTTGCACGTTGGTCGGCCTGCGTTAACGGGGTATCATCTTCTTTGTATTGTACTTTAAAGGCGGTATCATATACCTCCAGTATTTCTTTACCGGCTTTAACTGCTGCTAAAATGGCTTTGTGCAGTAAAATATGTAATTCTAAACTGATAGTTTTTCTTTATTTGAATTCAAATGTTTGCTGGAGCGCCACATCATAAACAAACCAATAAGCACAAATGGAATGCTTAATAATTGTCCCATGTTTAAAGTCATGGCATTTTCAAATGCTTCCTGATTTTCTTTAAAAAACTCGTCAATGAAACGTTCGGTAAATAAAAGCACGCACAAGAGTCCAAACATAAAACCAGGCCCAAACCGGTGACGTTTGTTTTGCCATAAATAGTACATAACGAAAAATAAAACTAAACAGAACAAACTCTCATACAGTTGAGCCGGATGACGCGGTAGTTTATCTACACTTTCAAAAATAAATGCCCAAGGAACGTCTGTTGGTTTACCAATAATTTCCGAGTTCATTAAATTACCAAAGCGTATCAATGTTGCGGCTAATGGAACAACCACTACTATTTTATCAAACACCCATAACCAACTCTCCTTTGTTTTTCTGCAGTACATCCACATACCCGCTAAAATTCCTAAGGCACCGCCATGACTCGCAAGCCCCCCTTCGTACACTTTTAAAATATCTAAAGGATGCGACAAATAATATCCGGGGTCGTAAAACAAACAATGACCCAAGCGTGCGCCTACTACAGTGCCAATAATAATGTAAAGGGTTAGTAAATCAAGGTCTTTTTCAGTGCGGCCTTCCGTGCGGTAAATACGATTCATGATAAAATGACTTCCAATAAATGAAAGTGCCCACATTAAACCGTACCATCTAACCGGCCAGTCAATACCCGGAATAGTGAAAATTTCGGGACTTGGATTCCAATGAATGAAATTTTGAAACATGTCCCGAAGATACTAAAAAGCTGTTTGAATTAAGATTCAATTTTTGTCTTTAGTCTTACCCAAATCCATTTTAACATCAATTGTGAGATTGTTTAGTTTTTCAGGAATTCCCTCTGAAAATGCTTCTTTCCAATCCAGTGTATTATCTTTTTTACTATCGCTTAGATATACAAATGTAAAGAGACGGTCATCAAACTGCTTGAATGCGTATGTTTTTTCTTTCTCCTTTTGGTTTTTATATTCATTGCCTTCACCTGATTTTAAGATTACCTTGTCAGGACAAAACATACCAATTTTTTCTCCAAGATACTTCACTTTATAGCGAATCATAATCTCTTTCCCATCGCGGTCCCATCCATCTAAAATTAATGCGAAATTACCAATACGTTTTTCTTTTTCTGGAGGTAATGGCATGGGCGAGGCACTAATGATTTCTGTGCTGTTACAGATGTACAGCCCGCTAATTTTTAATGTTGTTGATGAACATTTCATGTTATATCCTTTCACATCAATCACCTTAGCCTCTTGCTCTCGGGGCGGAACAACTAGCCATTTATCGTTTGATGTCACATCTCCCTGTGGACTACTATACGAGCATTCGTTAGGCTTAATAACCAGAGCCTTGTCGGTGTAATTTGTTACTTTTAATTTGCCCTTAATAAAGTTTTTTTCAGCCATTCCGTCCTGTAAAGCAAATTTTCCTTCTTTTGTTTCAACTGCATTATCCTCAAAACAAACGGTTTCGTATTTTATTTTTTCCTGACTTAATGAAAATAAGCTGGAGAGGATAAAAGTAGATAATAGTGTTTTTTTCATTGTTAAAATTTGCCTTAAAAGTAATAAGTAATATCTGATTCCTTTGTACGTATTAAAGGGTATTTTTGCTCCAGATGATTAACGCAGCCATATTTGCTTCAGGTGAGGGTACTAATGCCGAAAATATCATAAAGTATTTTGCTAACGATACACGCATCAAAATCAAACTCGTATTCACGAATAATGAAAATGCTGGTGTAGTCGCGCGTGCAGAAAAGCATAAGAAGAACGTGCAAATTATCAGTAAGGATTCACTGAATAATTACGCCGATCAATTAATTGATTTTCTGCAAACCGAAAAAATTGATTTGATTATTTTGGCAGGCTTCCTCCTTAAAATTCCTGAGGCTTTTGTAAAAGCTTTCCCGAATAAAATCATCAATATTCACCCTTCTTTATTGCCAAAATTTGGTGGTAAAGGCATGTATGGCATGAATGTACATAGAGCTGTTATTGCATCCGGTGAAACGGAGAGCGGCATTACCATTCATTTTGTAAATGAGGAATATGATAAGGGTGAAGTAATTTTGCGGGCAAAATGTAGTATTCAAAAAAGCGACACACCTGAATCTTTAGCTGCAAAAATCCATGAATTAGAAATGGAGAATTTCCCAAAGGCTATCGAAAAATTGTTGTAGGAAAATAAATTTACTATTTTAGTTGAATGCAAAAGCTCTTAATTATTCTTCTTTTTTTGGGAAGCTCAATTGTGGCTCAAATTCCAAAAGGATATTGTAAACCAACAAAAGTGGAGGCGGATCCCACTTCAAAGGCAAAACTTACAATTAAGTTTATTAATCCTCAAGGAAAACCAGCAACCAGTCATGTTGCATTTAAAGTTAATGGTGATAGCTTGGTACAACCTGAAATAGACAGCAAGGGTATTTACGTTATGAAGCTAACCCCGGGCACTTATTCGTTTAATTTCTTTGTGAAATATTGGCATGATGTCAACTCAAAGCCCATTACTCTTAAGCCTAAAACCAATACGTATATTACCGTAAAATTTGAAGCAGTTGAGATTGGTTCAACCCCTGTAAAGTAATCTCTTTTCATTGCAGAATTTTCCTTATTTTACCTCATAACAGGTTAATAAGTTTTGATTTTCACGGCTATTTTACTCTTATATTTAAGGGTGTAAACTATGGCTAAGAAGAAGAAACAAATAAAGAAATATCTATTCGAGCAAGTGTTGGCGTTTTTACAACACAATTCAGAAAAAACATTTAACTACAAACAAATTGGAGCCGCCATGGAATTAAACACCGATGGTGAGCGTTTGGAGTTAATTGAAGTATTGGAAGCGTTAAAACAACAGGGTTTTGTGAAAGAAACCGAGGTAGGAAAGTTTCAAAGTAAATCAACCAAACAATTTGTTTCAGGCACTATTGATTTTACACAGCAAGGCACAGCATTTGTAATTATTGGCGATGGACAAGACGATGTGTTTATTCCGTTTAAAAAAACCAAAGATGCCCTTAATGGCGATTTAGTGAAGATAACGGTCGACTCACGTAGGTCAGGTCGACGTAAAGAAGGCGAAGTGACTGAAGTGATTAAGCGTGCAAAAACGGATTTTGTTGGCACCGTAAAAATCATGCCTAAGTTTGCTTTTGTTATTCCCGATAACGGAAAAATACATGTTGATTTTTTCGTACGTAAGGAAGATATTATGGATGCGGAAGACGGACAAAAAGTATTGGTGCGTTTTAAAGAATGGAGAGCCGGTGATCAAAATCCTACAGGAGAAATTGTCAGTGTATTTGGAAATCCCGGTGAACATAAAACCGAGATGCACGCTATCATGGCGGAATACGGTTTGCCGGAAGAATTTCCTGCTGAAGTAGAAGCTGCGGCTAAAAAATTAGCTACTGAAATTACCGATAAAGAAATTGCAAAGCGAAGAGATTTCAGAAAAACAACCACGATGACCATCGACCCGGTTGATGCGAAAGATTTTGATGATGCTCTGTCGATTGAAAAACTGGAGAATGGACTGTGGGAAATTGGTGTACACATTGCGGATGTTTCGCATTACATTAAGCCGGGATCTATTTTGGATAAGGAAGCGATTCAACGCGCTACTTCTGTTTATTTAGTGGATCGATGCATACCAATGTTGCCGGAGGTGCTAAGTAATTTTGCTTGTTCTCTGCGTCCTAAGGAGGAAAAATATTGTTTCAGTGCTGTATTTCAAATGGACGACGACGCGCATATTCATGAGCAATGGTTTGGAAGAACTGTTATTTATAGCGACCGACGTTTTGCTTATGAAGAAGTGCAAAAAATTATCGAGACGGAGGAGGGAGATTATAAGGATGAGATTTTGGTGTTAGATAAACTGGCAAAAAAATTGCGCGCCGACCGTTTACGAAAAGGATCAATCGTATTTGATAAAGCGGAAGTAAAATTTCACTTAGACGAGGAAGGGAATCCAACGGGTGTGTATTTCAAAACACAACAGGATGCACATAAACTCATTGAGGATTTCATGTTGCTGGCTAATCGTAAAGTTTCAGAATACTTAAGTGATATCGGGACAAGCGGCCAGCCGCTAACGCAAAATAAATCCAAGAAGAAGAATGATGGTCCGGTTAGCGTGTATCGTGTGCATGATACGCCTAATGATGAAAAGATGACTGAGTTAAGTAATTTTGTGGCGCGTTTCGGTTATCAAATGAGTTTAGGTAACAAGCAAAAGACAGCGCAATCCATTAATAAATTATTGGTAGATGTAAAGAACAAGAAGGAAGCGGGAATGATAGAATTGTTAGCTGTGCGCAGTATGCCAAAAGCAATTTATTCTACAAAAAATGCAGGACATTACGGATTAGGCTTTGAGTATTATACGCATTTTACCTCACCTATTCGTCGTTATCCCGATGTGATGGTGCACCGTTTATTGGAAGCGAAATTGAATGGTACGCATTATGCGTCGAAGGATGAATTGGAATTGTTATGTAAGCATTCTTCAGAAATGGAGAAGTTGGCTGCTGAAGCAGAGCGGGCTTCCATCAAATACAAGCAAGTAGAGTACATGTCTGATAAAATCGGACAAGTATTTGAAGGAGTTATCAGTGGCGTAACAGAGTGGGGGATTTATGTAGAGATTACTGAAAACAAATGCGAAGGAATGATAAAAGCGCGCGACATGAATGATGACGCTTATATTTTTGATGAAGAGAATTATCGTTATGTAGGAAGACACAAGGGAAAGATTTATGCATTAGGCGATAAAGTAATGATTAAGGTGAAGAAAGCAGATTTACTAAAGAAGCAATTAGATTATGCTTTTATCGATGACGCCGACAAGCAACAAATGGATCAGGGAGGCAAAGGCTCTAAAAAGAAAAGAAGACGTTAATGTTAGAATGGTTAGAACATATTGATCGAGATTTATTTCTCGCTATTAATGGTTTGCATGCGCCGTTGGCTGATGAGTTTTTTTGGTTAGTGTCCGCAGGATGGATCTTCACTCCATTATGGTTGTATGTTGCGTTTTACATTTATAAGATTAAAAGTTTGAAATTCCTGCTTACTGGAATTATTTGTTTGGTTATTCTGATAGCATTAACGGACCAATCATCAACCCGCATTAAAAAAGCTGTGCAACGCTACAGACCAACTCATAATACTGAAATTGGGAGTAAGGTGCACACTGTGAATGATTATCGTGGAGGGCAATTTGGTTTTTTCTCAGGACATGCAGCGAATACGTTTGGTGTAGCCTCATTTTTATTTTTTATGTTAGCATGGCTGCGTCCACGTTACCGTTACCTTTTGTTTTTGTGGCCGATATTAGTTGGGTATAGCCGAATTTATTTGGGGGTGCATTATCCAAGCGATATTTTGTTTGGCTTTTTAGACGGTTTATTGTTTGGATATTTAGCTTATCAATTGTTTAGATTTATCTACAAGAGACAAAGTGCGGAGTAAAACATACTACATAATTTCATTTGTTTTTGTAACTGTAATTATAAAAGCTCAGTTACCGGAAACTGACTTATGGCTTTTTAAAATCAAAAGTAAAGACAACGTATTAATACTTACCGAAGGGAAGAATATTACTTCGCGTAAAGGTTACGACAATCAGCCTTTTTTTACACAGGATGATAAATCCATCTTATACGTGAGTATTCGCGAAGATAATCAAGCAGATGTTTATTCTTATTCGTGTTCAAAGGGTGAAAGTGTTCAGTTAACAAAAACGAAAGTGAGTGAGTATTCACCTCAGTATACACCGGATAACAAATTCTTAACCTGTGTAGTAGTTGAAACGGATTCTGCACAACGTATCTGGCAATACCATTTAGATGGAAGCTTTATTAAGTGTTTAACTGAAGGAATTGATTCAATTGGTTATTATACTTGGCTAAGTACAGATACGCTTTTGTATTATAAATTAACTGAACCGCATTCCCTTCGCATGAGTTATTCTGGTTTTGGTAAAGATATATGGTTGTGTGATTCGCCTTCCCGCGCTTTTAAAAGGTGTGATGGCAATGAATTTATTTACGCTATCAAAGACTCTACAACTATAAAATATCGAAAATATAATAGCGTTACAGAGCGAAGTGTGGAGTATGCCATTCATAAAAGTAAATCCGAGGATTTTGTTTTTAATAAGCAATGGGGATTGGTAAAATCGGAAGGCACTCAATTGTTGCGGTATGATGTTATCTCAAAGACATGGCTAAGCTTATTCGATTTTTCGAATTATGGTATTAAAAAAATTACACGATTTACTTTTGACTCAAAAAATAAACAATTAGCTGTAGTAAGTAACTTATGATAATTGAAAAACAAATAGGGGA
>CAYQDP010000113.1:0-765 GCA_964416235.1 uncultured Flavobacteriaceae bacterium
TTCCTTTTCAACCAGATTATCTATAAACAAAGCCTTCATACCCATCATACGCTGCCTGAATTCATCCATATTATTATACGCAACACTATAAAGAAGTATTGTTACCGGAATAGCGAGAAAAACATATCGGATAAACCCAAAATTAATTGCAACTAGCAATAAACTCAGGAAAATTCCAATTATTGCCAACGAAGAAAAAGAAAGTATATAAACAATTATAATCAGCAAACATTGTGTGCGTGTATAGAAATTATCCTTCTTAAAAAAGAATTCGTAGGCTGCAATAAAAAATGCCGGCGCAATAATTGTTCCAAAATAGGAGGGTTCGCTTAATGTACTGTTGATACGAATTCCTATTCCTCCTAAATTAACACTCCACTTATTTAATGGCAAAAACATTTTCCAATTATAGCCGGGTACAAAACCGATAAGATAACTCACCCACTGAATCAAACCAATCACACACACTATATAAGCAAACTTAAGATAAAGCCTAAAAATTCTTTTAACATCATACTCATAATACTGGATGACATATCTATAAAAAACAAGATTAATAGCAACGTTTGCAAAAATCTTAAACAGATTATTAAATGTATTATTATTAACAAATATATTTAACAAACCTGTTAAAAGTAGTGGTAATAAAATATAAAGCGTTTCGCGGGGAAATTTATACTTCGCCATAAAAATCATCAGCAAAAGTATCATTGGTGCATAGCCCACATAGAATTCAAACGGAATTCAGGGCCGGGATACTTTATC
>CAYQDP010000113.1:775-8043 GCA_964416235.1 uncultured Flavobacteriaceae bacterium
GAATTCAAAAGAAAATACACCCTTAAACAAGACATGCCCATTAAAAAACAGGTTTAAGAATATCCCAAAGTCGATTAAGGTCAATTAAATAATATTTACTTCGCGTTCGAGTTTAACTCCAAATTTAGCAAATACGGTCTGCAATACGTGCTCCGATAAAGAATAAATTTCATTCCCACTTGCGCCTCCCTTATTTACTAAAACCAATGCTTGTTTATCATGAACTGCTGCATTCCCTATTTTACATCCCTTTAAACCACTTTGTTCAATTAACCAACCCGCCGCTAACTTATAATTTCCATTGTCTAATGGATAAGCTACCACACTTGGAAATTGAGACTTTATTCTTTCGTACTCCGATTTAGAAACTTCAGGATTTTTAAAAAAACTTCCTGCATTACCGGTTACTTTTGGATCAGGCAATTTAGACGAACGGATATTTATAACCGCCTGCGAAACATCTTTTATTCCGGGCTCCGCAACTCCCATACTCTCCAACTCGGCATTAATGGCTCCGTAACTAGTATTAATGGTTGATTTTTTATTCAATCTGAATGTAACTGAAATAATGATATACTTGTTCTTCAATTCGTGTTTAAATACACTCTCACGATAACCAAAATTACACTCTTGTTTGGTGAAATATCTCACACCTCCATCATTTAAATCCATGGCCTCTAAACTCTCAAACACATCTTTTATTTCCACACCATAAGCACCAATGTTTTGCATCGGACTCGCACCAACACATCCAGGAATCAAAGAAAGATTCTCTAAACCCGCGTAACCTTTTTGTATACACCACTGAACAAAATCATGCCAAACTTCACCTGCTGCAGCCTTTACCAAAACAGCATCTCCATCTTCTTTAACAAGCTCTATTCCTTTCAAATTGTTCTTTATAACGAGACCATCGAAATTCTTTGTCAGCAAAATATTACTTCCGCCTCCAATAATTAAATGCTTGTTGCGTTTATATACTTCAAAACTTAATAATTCGTTAAAATCCGAAACTGAATTTATCTCCACAAAATGGTTACAGGAAGCCTCTATGCCAAATGTATTATAGGGCTTTAACGAAACATTGTTGGCAATTTTAATCATATTTCAAATGTACGCATATAGGCAGGCTTAATTTTTTTAACTTTAGGGGCAATATCAACAAAAACCTTGTTTACAACTACAAATAGAACTGTTATTCTGAGCGTGATTAATGATTTGGCCACCGACCAACGTGTATTGCGCTCTGCTAATGTGTTAAAGGAACAAGGTTATGAGGTTGTTTTATTCGGACGGGAATTAAAAAATTCGCCATCTGTAGCACATTTGCCCTATCAAACAAAACGAATTAAAATGCTATTTACGAGTGGCCCCGCATTTTATTTGTTTTTTAATTTACGCCTGTTACTGTTTCTCTTAAAACATAAAAGCACTTTGCTTTTTTCAAATGATTTAGATACACTTTGGCCGAATTATTTTGTTGCCAAACTTAGAAAGCTTCCTTTGATTTATGATAGTCATGAAATTTTTTGTGAAGTTCCGGAACTTCAAAAAACACCCATAAAAAAGAAAATTTGGAAATCGCTAGAAGCGAAAATTGTCCCTAAGCTTACTTATTGTATTACTGTTAATCAAAGTATTGCCGACTATTTCAATAAAAAATATAAGGTTAATTTCATAGCGGTTCGCAATATTCCTGAAACCATCACGCAAACTCCGAAAACTAAAACGCAGCTCGGAATGCCTTCGAACAAAACCATTTTAATTTTACAAGGTGCAGGAATAAACATTCAGCGCGGTGCCGAAGAACTCGTTGAGGCCATGCAATATGTTGATAAAGCACATTTGTATATCATTGGCGGTGGTGATGTTTTTGAGACCTTAAAAAAATCAGTAAAGCAATTAAACCTTGGTCATAAAATCAGCATCAAAGAAAAAATGCCTAAATCCGAACTACAACACTATACATTCAATTCCGATATTGGAATTAGCATTGACAAAGACTCAAATCTCAATTATCATTATAGCTTACCTAATAAATTTTTTGATTACACCCAGGCCAATTTGGCTATTTTAGGCACTCGCTTACCTGAAATCGAGAAATTAATTAACAACTACAATGTCGGATGTTTCATAAATCATCATGAACCACAACACATTGCTAATACTATCAACGATATGATTGAATCAGGTAAACTTTCCGAATGGAAAAACAATTGCTCACGTTTAAACGGGGAAATTAATTGGGAGCATGAAAAACAAAAACTTATTCAAGTCATAACATCCATTCATTAATTTTTTTACTTTTAGGCATGGAATTTTCAGCACAACAAATTGCAGGTTTATTAGGCGGAACCATTGAAGGAAATGAAAACGCCAAAGTTTCTAATTTATCTAAAATTGAAGAAGGAAAACCCGGAACACTTTCGTTCTTGGCTAATCCATTATACACACCGCATATTTACGAAACGGATGCCAGCATTGTTATCGTAAACAAAACACTTCAACTCGACAAACCTGTAAAATCTACCTGCACGTTAATTCGTGTAGATGATGCATATGGCTGTTTTGCCAAACTGCTTGAAATGTATAATCAGTTTAAACTGAATAAAACAGGCATCGAACAACCTTCACATATTTCAAAAACAGCCACACTCGGAAAAGATTGTTACGTTGGTGCTTTCGCTTACATTGGAGAAAACGTGAAAATTGGCAATAATGTAAAAATATACCCGCAATGTTATATTGGCGACAACACTGTTATTGGCGACGACTGCACTTTTTATGCCGGCGTTAAAATTTATCACGATTGCGTTGTAGGAAAAGATGTAACCATTCACGCCAGTACAGTGGTGGGGAGCGATGGTTTTGGATTTGCTCCTAACTCTGAGAACAATTATAAAAAAGTGCCTCAAATCGGAAATGTAATTATTGAAGACCATGTTGAAATCGGTTCCAATACTTCCATCGATCGCGCGACTTTAGGCTCTACCATCATTCGTAAGGGAGTTAAACTAGATAATCTAATTCAGATTGCCCATAATGTTGAAGTAGGTGAAAATACCGTTATGGCCGGAGGCGCATTTATTGCCGGTTCTACCAAAATTGGTAAAAACGTGATGATTGGCGGACAAGCCGGAGTAATTGGACATTTAAAAGTAGCTGACGGTGTGAAAATTGCAGGGCAATCCGGTGTGGGAAGTAACATTGAAACCGAAAATGAAATCGTACAAGGTTCGCCTGCTTTTGGCATTGGAGAATATAAACGCGCTTATGTTTTATTCAGAGGTTTACCTAAACTCAACGAGAGGGTAAGAGAGCTTGAAAAACAGCTTAAAAACTCTAAATAAAATCTCAAAAACGAGACCCTCTATTTAGCAAAAATTGCTTATTTTAGCCCTTAGCAGATTTTCTGCCTAATTCTGTATTTTTTATAATGAGCGATAAACAGCATACCATCAAACAAAAAGTATCGGTAACAGGCGTTGGCTTACACACCGGTAAAAAAGTAACCTTAACATTTAATCCTGCACCGGAAAACCATTGGTTCAAATTTCAACGTACTGATGTAGAAGGCCAACCCATTATTGAAGCGGATGCTGATTTAGTGGTAGATACTTCTCGCGGTACCACCTTAGAAAAAAACGGTGTTTGTGTACACACAACTGAACATGTTTTGGCAGCCTTAGTTGGATTAGGAATCGACAATTGTTTAATTCAAGTGGATGGTCCGGAAATGCCGATAATGGATGGCAGCTCCTGGAAATTCATTGAAGCTTTAGAAGCAGCTGAAATTGTGGAACAGGATGCAGAACGCGAATATTTCGAACTAACCGAAAACTTAACATACGAAGATCCGATTAAGAAAGTTGAAATGCTGGCAGTACCTCAGGAAACGTTTCGTGTTACTGTAATGGTTGACTATAACAGTGAAGTTTTAGGCACTCAACACGCAGGCATGTACCACATCGGTGAGTTTAAAGAAGAAATTTCAAAATGCCGCACCTTTGTATTCCTTCACGAATTAGAGGCATTGTTAGCTCACAATTTAATCAAAGGTGGTGATTTGGATAATGCCATTGTGTTAGTTGAAAACGAATTACCAAAAGAAAAACTTGATCATCTAAAAAAATTATTTAATAAAGAACATGTTGAAGTAAAAGGACGTGGTGTTCTCAACAATACTAAACTTCACTTCTATAACGAACCGGCTCGTCATAAACTGTTAGACATTGTTGGCGATCTTGCTCTTGCCGGAAAACCAATGAAAATTCACGTACTTGCTGCTCGTCCTGGTCATGCCGGTAATGTTGCCTTTGCAAAGAAAATTAAAGAGGTAATGAAAAAACAGAAAAACGAGCGCATGGTGCCTAAGTTGGACTTAACAGCTACTCCCGTATTTAACGTTCGTGATATTCAAACTATCTTACCTCATCGTCCACCATTTTTAATGGTAGATAAAATTTTAGAATTAACTCCGGAATATGTAATTGGTGTAAAGAATGTAACTATGACCGAATTCTGGACAGCCGGACATTTTCCTGACGAACCAATTATGCCGGGTGTATTAATTGTTGAAGCCTTAGCACAAACAGGTGGCGTGCTATGTTTAAAAACTGTTCCTGATCCTGAAAACTATCAAACCTATTTCTTGAAAATTGAGAACGCTAAGTTTAAACAAAAAGTAGTACCGGGTGATACACTTGTTTTCAGAATGGACTTAGTGGATCCTATTCGCCGTGGTATGTGTCACATGAAAGGCTTGGCTTACGTCGGAAACAAATTAGTTTGTGAGGCAGACATGACAGCACAAATTGTAAAAGTTAGAAATTTAGATAAACCGGTTGTTGCGTAATTATGATTTCTAATCTTGCAAACGTTAGCCCTAAGGCAAAAATTGGTAACAATGTAAAAATTGATGCATTTGCAACCGTATATGAGGGCGTAGAAATTGGTGACAACACTTGGATTGGCCCAAATGCTGTCATTTTTCCTGATACGATAATTGGTCACGACTGTAAAATTTTTCCGGGCGCTTGTATTGGTCCGGTTTCACAAGATTTAAAATATCGCGGAGAACCGGCTAACACAGTTGTAGGAAATAATACAGTGGTTCGTGAATATGTAACGATACACAAAGGAACAGCAGACAGAATGACCACTAAGGTTGGCGACAATTGTTTATTGATGGCTTATGTTCACATTGCACACGATTGTATCATTGGAAATAATGTTATCATGGCCAGTTATGCAGGATTATCAGGTCATATAACGATTGAAGATTATGCTATTTTAGAAGGGAATGTTGGTGCACAACAATTTACTACTGTTGGAGCACATGCTTTTGTTGCCGGTAGCGGACAGATTCGTAAAAGTGTACCACCTTACATTCGTGTTGCGCGTGAACCACTTCAATATATTGGTGTAAATACTGTTGGCTTAACCCGAAGAGGATTTGCAAAAGAAAAAATTCAGGAAATCGAAAATATATACCGTACCATTTTTGTACACAATAACTCCATTACCAAAGCACTTGAAATTGTTGAAGCAGAAATGCCGGAAACCGAAGTCAGAAACCAAATTATCAATTTCATCAGAGGTTGTAAAGACGGTGTTGTAAAAGGAGTTTAATTTGAGTTTATTCGTCATTGCGAAGAGTAACGACGAAGCAATCTGTTTTATGCCAAGTACTAACCTAAACATACAATTAAACGACATTGGAAAGAAATTTGGAAAGGAATGGATTTTCAAAAACATTAATCTTACCATTAATTCAGGGGACAAATTAGTTATACTCGGAGGTAATGGCTCCGGAAAATCAACTTTATTACAAATAATTTCCGGTTACGTTTTACCAAATGCAGGGGAATTAATTTATGACCTCAAAGGGAAATCCATCGACAAAGAAGAATACCAGAAATATTTAAGCCTGGCTTCACCCTATCTTGATTTAATTGAAGATTACACCTTGGAAGAAATCATCAATCATTGTGCGATTTACAAACCCTTCTTAAAAAAATTAGATACGATAAAAATCATTGAGCTAAGCGGACTGACCTCGGCAAAAAACAAATTCATTAAGAATTACAGCAGCGGAATGCGTCAGCGCGTGCGATTAACTTTAGCCATATTAGCAGACTGTCCTATTCTATTGTTGGATGAACCTGTTTCAAACTTAGATAAAACGGCCATCGATTGGTTTAAGACTTTAATAAAAGAATATGCCTCGCATAAAACCATTATTGTATGCTCCAACTCCATCAAAGAAGAATATGAGTTTTGTACTAAAGAGCTAAACGTGGCGGATTATAAAAAAAATTAACACCCTTTATAGAATTAGAATAGTATCTTTACAGTATGAACACAATGGATCTCAGCGACTGGTTTATCATAGCTTTTGTGGCTAACATTTTTTTCATTGGCGCTATTACTGTTTATAAATTCATGCGTAAAAAATGATGAACGCTTTACATATTCTTTTCCTTAACCTCGGCGGCGGCGAAGTGGTGATGATTCTATTTGTGATTTTACTTTTATTCGGCGGTAAAGGCATTCCAAATATTGCCAAAGCTTTAGGTAAAGGTATACGTGAATTCAAAGACGCTAGTGAAGGCATTAAGCGAGATATTCAGGAAAGTACAGGAGGAATTACCAATCAGGTACACGAACAAATTCAGGAAATAAAAAAAGAAATTGACGAGAAATAATTTCTCATCAAATACTATCCTTTATCCTATGAGACTATTATTTATTTTCATCTTCATAGGTTCTTTTTTTAAAGCACAATCCCAACCCGATAAAATAAAAATCAAAAAGGAAGATTATTCCATTTATTTTTTTAATCAGGGTAAAAAATCCGACACTATAAATTCAAACAACAATACATTTGTTTTGAAACTTGGTGTATCGCGACGTTGCAATACTTTTATTGAAATTGAAAACGGTAAACTAATAGAAACAAAAAATGACAGTTTATTTAAGTTAATGTATATGCCCGGTATGAATTACCGTCATCTTTACCGAGATACTGTTGTGACTGAATTACCGGCTAAAAGCACTATTGCTCCGGCCAAAACGAGAATTTACCAAAAGTGTGGTTTATTTACTACACAAGTAAATGGCTCCAGTGGAAATCCACAAAGCAAAACTATTGTTATCAAATTCAAAAGCTTTCAAAACGATACAATTTACCTTAGTAATAAGTACTATTTTAAATAGAACAGATTCCTCCCAATGGTCGGAATGACATTTATTTCAATTTGTCATTT
>CAYQDP010000114.1:0-8040 GCA_964416235.1 uncultured Flavobacteriaceae bacterium
GTTACATGGATAATAAAGCCAAACGTATCAAGGCGAGTAACGATTATTTTAATGCCAAAAACAAAAAAGATCAGGTAGCACAAAACATTACGATTAAAGAAGTAAAAAACTGGAAAAACATTGATTATACCGGCGAGGATTATGCCGATTCCAAATCATTACAAATAAAAGAGTAAAAAACAGCTTAACAGCAAGGGGTTTTAATGGCTGTTTTTTGTAAAAACCATCAAGCGATTGATGGTTTTTCTTTTATATTTGTTCCTACTAAAACAACCCCTTATATGAGTAAAAAAATTCTGGCCAACGATGGCATCGACGCAATAGGAAAAGAATTATTGGAAAAAGCAGGCTTTACAGTGGTAACCGATAAAGTTGCACAAGAAAATCTGATTCAGGAATTAAACGATAAAGGATATGTTGCTCTAACGGTCCGCAGCGCTACCAAAGTACGTAAGGATGTAATTGATGCGTGCCCGAACCTTAAAGTAATTGCCCGTGGCGGTGTTGGCATGGACAATATTGATGTAGATTATGCGAAAAGCAAAAACATCAATGTTATTAATACTCCGGCTGCTTCTTCGAATTCAGTTGCTGAATTAGTGTTTGCTCATTTATTTAACGCAGTTCGCTTTTTATACGACAGCAATCGTCAGATGCCTACTAATGGCGACACTAAGTTTGATGATTTGAAAAAGAAATATGCGAAAGGTGTTGAGTTACGCGGAAAAACTATCGGCATTGTTGGTTTTGGAAGAATTGGACAATACGTTGCGAAAATGGCACTTGGTTTAGGAATGAAAGTTCTGGCTTTCGATCCATATGTTACAGAAGCAACAATTGAAATTGAAATAGACGGAGCGTCCTCTGTTAAAGTTAAAATCAATCCCGTAGGTTTAGATAAAGTTATCCAAAACAGTGATTTTATCACATTCCATGTACCGGGAGGAAAATTAATTACAAAGCATGAATTAGCCTCTATGAAGAACGGCGTTGTATTAGTCAATGCTGCGCGCGGAGGTGTAATTAATGAAGATGATTTATTGGAAGCCTTAAACAGTGGTAAAGTATCACATGCATGTTTAGATGTTTTTGAAAACGAACCAAAACCATCTGCAGCCATCTTAAATCATCCAAAAATTTCTTTAACTCCTCATATTGGTGCTGCTACCAATGAAGCGCAAGAAAGAATTGGAGTTGAGTTGGCAGAAAAAATAATTTCAGCATTGAACTAAAATCATACTTATGGCTAAAGTGATTCCTTTCAGAGCGATTCGTCCCGAGAACGACAAAGTACATTTAGTTGCTTCTCGTTCCGTAGACGGGTACAACCCTTCAGAACTTCGCGACAAACTCGCAGGAAATCCTTTTACCTTTTTGCACGTAATTAATCCCGACTTCGATGATAACATTAAAACCAAGCCGGGTTCTAAAGAGCGTTTAACCAAAGTAAAAAACAGATTTAAAAAATTTGTTGCTGAAAAAGTTTTTAAGCGTGATGAAAATCCCTGTTACTATATTTACCGTCAGATAAAAGAAAATAACACTTATACAGGAATTATTGCCTGCACCAGTATCGACGACTATTTAAATGGTGTGATTAAAATTCATGAACAAACCATCACTACAAGGGAAGAAAAATTAAAAGATTACCTCGAAGTTTGTGAGTTCAATGCCGAGCCGGTGTTGTTTTGTTATCCAAACAACGCCATCATCGATAAAACCGTTGCAGAAACAACGGCTAATAATCCGGATTATGATTTTACTACAACCGACAAAGTAAGGCATACGCTTTGGGTTATAAGCGATAAGAAAACTGTAAAAACAATTGCTGAACAATTCAATTCAATTCCTTCGATTTACATTGCAGACGGACATCACCGTTCTGCTTCCTCAGCTTTATTGGGAAAAATTAAACGCAGTACAAAAAAATCTTATACAGGTGAAGAGACTTTTAATTTTTACTTAGGCGTTTTCTTTCCTGAATCCCAATTAAAAATTTACGATTATAATCGCGTGGTAAAAGACCTCAATAATCTTTCTCCAAATGATTTAATCAAAAAAATCAAAGAGAAGTTTGAAGTTGATGAAGTGAAGTCTGCCGATTTTGCACCTCAGAAAAAACATGAATTATCGATGTATCTCGACAACAAATGGTATTCTTTAAAAGCAAAAGAAAACACATACAATCCAAAAGATCCGGTTGGAAGTTTGGATGCAGCCATTTTAACTGAACACATTCTCTCTCCTATTCTTGATATTCACGATTTAAAAACAGATAAACGAATTGGATTTGTGCCGGGAATTAAAGGAAGTAGAGAATTAAAAAAAATGGTAGATGAAGGAAAAGCCGCTGTTTCTTTTGGTTTATATCCTGTTACCATGGAACATTTAAAATGGATTGCAGACACCAACAACATCATGCCGCCAAAATCAACCTGGGTTGAACCTAAGATGAGAAGCGGCTTGGTAATTTATACTTTTGAGGATTAAGGTCATGTCAGTAAAAGAGAATTTACATAAAATAAAATCTGAACTTCCTTCTCATGTAATTCTCATTGCCGTTTCTAAAACAAAACCGAATAATTTAATTCAGGAAGCTTATGATGCCGGTCAGCGTGACTTTGGAGAAAATTATGTACAGGAATTGGCAGACAAACACATGCAACTTCCCGAAGATATCAGATGGCATTTTATCGGACATTTACAAAGTAATAAAGTAAAATACATTGCTCCTTTTGTTTATTTGATTCACGGTGTTGACAGCTTAAAACTACTGGAGGAAATAAATAAACAAGGTAAAAAACACAATCGCATTATTAATTGCCTCTTACAAGTTTACATTGCAAATGAAGAAACCAAATTTGGTTTATCCTTTGATGAGTGTGAATCCATTTTAAATTCCGAAATAGTTTCGAAACTTGAAAACATAAAAATTTGCGGAATCATGGCAATGGCTACGAATACAGAAGACGAAACACAAATCAGGAAAGAATTTAAATCACTAAAAGAGTTTCATTCTGAAATCGAAAAAAACTCAGGAATTAAACTTCCCATTCTTTCCTTTGGAATGAGTAGCGATTATAAAATTGCCATTGAAGAAGGAAGTACCATGCTAAGAATTGGCAGTAGCATTTTCGGAGAAAGAAATTACACCAACTAAAATGAGCGGAGAACTAATCGCATTGATCACAACACTCTGCTGGAGTTTGGGCATTTTTCCCTTTACAGAAGCCACGAAACGTGTTGGCGCGGCTCCCATCAATCAATACCGCCTCTTATTGGCCTGGATAATTATGTCGTTGGTATTAATGCTATCATCAGGGATTTCATTTATCCATTTATTTTCCAATCCCCAACCCATGCATTATTTATTTTTGGGACTCTCCGGCGTGATAGGTTTTACCATTGGTGATTATTTCAGCTTTACTTCTTTTAAATTACTCGGACCAAAACTCGGAAGTTTATACACCACCTTTGCACCTGGTGCCGCTTTAAGTATTGGTTTTTTGGTATTAGGAGAAAAGGTAAACTGGATCGGTATCATTGGTATTCTCATTACGGTGGGTGGTGTTATTTGGTTAACGCTTTCTAAAAAAGATAAAGCCGCTGCTGAATCGGCGGGATTTCAACGCGACAAAAAGGGAATTGCATTCGGGATATTAGGCGCTTTATGCCAAGGTACAGGATTAGTTTTGTCGAAGTACGGAATGGATTATTACAGCGATAAAATTCCCACCATGCATGCCGTGTGGATTCGTTTGCTCTTCGCTTTTAGCATCGCATTTATTGTTTCCTTCATTCTAAAACGCTTCATCTCTAATTCAAAACCCATTTTATCAAATCAAAATAATGTATTACCATTTATGCTTGTAGGAACATTACTCGGTCCTATTGCCGGTGTTACATGTTCGCTTTATGCGATACAAAAACTGGAAGTAGCCGTGGCGCAAACTATTTTTGCTTTACTTCCCATTTTTGTTTTACCGGTTAATCTGTTTGTTTATAAAGAAAAAATCACCATTCAGTCTGTTTTTGCCTGTATCACTGCTATATTTGGAGTATTGATATTAATCTGGCGCAATAATTTTTAATGGAAGACATTAATGACATAAAATATTTCAGTCTGAAAAAACTCAATAAGTTTTTAAAGGAAAACGAAAACAATTCGAAAGTTGCGAAAGAACTCACCAAGCTAATCTTAAGCAGTGATCCATTAATCAGCATGCGTGCTTCCTGGACACTTCAGCATTTAAGTTTTGAGAAACCGGAAATGATTAAACCTGTTATTCCACAACTCATCAAATTTTTAGGTGGAGCGAATCAGCACACCGGTGCCATTCGAAATGTAATTCGAATTTTTCAGGAGGTTGAAATACCGGAAAAGTATTGCGGACCAATATTTGATTTGTGTTTAGGTTTCTTGAAAAACACCACCCTGCCTCATGCCGTTCGTGTTTTTTCACTCTACGTCTTAACGAATATTTGCAAAAAATATCCTGAATTAAAACTTGAAGTTGAACTTATTATTTCAGAGTTCAGAACATTTCCGCAGCCACCCTCTATGATTGCAGCGATGAAGAAGTGTTCCAAAATTTTGTTAAAGCTGTAACATCCTCGCGCAACTTACGTTTTACTAATAAAAACGTGTCATGCGCAAACTCATAGTTATTTATACCGGACTCTTATTTTTTGTCCTATTAAGCGGATTCATTTTACACCGCTCTAATACCGGACTTAAAAACGGAGATATTGTTTTTATTATTAATGCAGGCGGACAAGGCAAAGCTGTGCAATTAGCTACTAAATCTAAATTCACGCATGTAGGCATTGTGTTTATTGAAAATGGAAAACCTATGGTGTATCACGCCATCGAACCTGTTTCGAAAGATTCGTTTGATGATTTTATTGCCATGAGTACAAACAAACAATACGTTGTGAAACGCTTGAAAGATCAAACATTGCTTACTCCGGTTGTTATTAACAAAATGCTGGAACAGGCTAAAAAACAATTAGGCATGCATTACGATATTGGATTTAACTGGAGTGATGAGGAATTATATTGCTCGGAATATGTTTGGAAATTATACAACAAAGCTCTCAATCTAGAAGTGGGAAAACTTCGTCCGCTAAAAGATTTTGATTTAACACACCCTGCGGTAAAAGAAATCATGGAAGAGCGCTACGGTAAAAAAATTCCTTATGATGAAAAAATGATTTCGCCAGGCGATATGTATGCTTCAGATTTGCTAGAGTAAAAAGAAAGAGAGAATACTCAGGGTATTGATGAATGAAATAACATTCAGTGAATAAGAATTTTGATTGAGATTATATCCGAATAAAACAAAGGTAACTATTCCCAATAAAATTGAAATAAATAAAAGTGGAAATGCACGCTTGATATAAAACGCTTTGTTATTTCCTTGCCATTTTACTTTTATTTCCTTCTGTAAAATCCAATCACGACCCACGCTCAACTTTTCATTTACCTTCGGCAAAACAACTGTATCGCGCACGCCCACATCATATTCTTTTCCTGCTGTTGTTTTAAACACAATGCTGCTTAATTCACGCTTATTGCCCATAATTGATTCGCCGTAATAAGTAGCAATGCTATCAATTGTATATGTTTGAAATGCGCAAGAATATAAAAACGCGAAAATTATCTCTGTATAAATAGTAATACAAATAACATTAAACACATTTAAATATTTATAAGAGCGGGTTTGCTTAAACTTTTCGATTTTAATTTGTTGTTTAAGCTTTTTGATTTTAATGATTTCCTGCACCTCTTCAGGCGACAAAGGTTGGCGCGGTGGCCGCTTATTGTTCTCAGCGGGCATTAATCGATTTCTTTTTCGATAAGGTAATTGTTACGTACAGGTGAGTTACGTAAAATCAATTCGCCTAGGAACCCCGCTAAAAACATCATGCTTCCCAAAATCATAGTTGTAAGTGCAATATAGAATGAAGGCCGATCGGTTACTTTACGGGCTGCTACATGTGTAAATACATGGTATAATTTATCTGCGCCAATGTATAAGGCCGCCATAAATCCTAAGAAAAACATGATTGTACCAACCAATCCAAAAAAATGCATCGGACGTTTTCCAAACTTGCTTAAAAAAGTAATGGTCATTAAATCGAGGAAACCATTAATGAAACGATCCCAACCGAATTTACTCACACCGTATTTTCTTGCTTGATGCTGAACAACCTTCTCTCCAATTTTAGAAAACCCCGCGTTTTTTGCCAACACCGGAATAAAACGATGCATCTCACCGTAAATTTCTATGCTTTTCACTACTTCCTTACGGTAAGCTTTCAACCCACAATTCATATCATGTAACTTTATACCTGATATTTTTCTATTGGTCCAGTTATATAATTTGGAAGGTAAATTTTTTGTTAGTGCGTTATCGTAACGCTTTTGTTTCCATCCGCTCACTAAATCAAAACCGCCTTCGGTAATCATCTTGTAGAGTTCTGGAATTTCATCCGGACTATCCTGTAAATCGGCATCCATGGTGATGACCACATCTCCTTTTACAGCCTCAAAACCTATATGAAGTGCCGGTGATTTACCATAATTGCGACGGAATTTTATCGCGCGGACATTATTGTCGCCTTGTTTTAAGCCCTCTATTATTTTCCATGAATTGTCTTTACTGCCATCGTCGATGAAAAGGATTTCATAGCTGAAGTTATTCGCTTTCATTACTTTCACTATCCACTCGTGTAATTCGGGCAGCGATTCGGCCTCGTCTTTTAAAGGTATAACTATGGAAATCTGCATATTCGGGATTAGTGCAAGTAACGCATTTATAGAATACAAATTTTACGATTTTATTCGGGAAATTAAAATAAATGTTAATTTTGCAGCGGTGGGTAAGTCTTTCACGACCAGCTCCTGTCAAATCCCCCAGGCCGGGAACGGAGCAAGGGTAGATGGTTGTAGCGGTGCGATGGAAGTAGCTTACCCATCTTTTTTTATCATAATGCGATTAAAACATTTCATAATAACTCTATTCGTTGGATTAAGTGGAACAAACATGGCGCAAACCATTTATGGCGCAATGGCTCCCGACAGTGTTCGCAAAAAATGTGAAGCAGTTATCATCAATGAAATCGGACAAAACGCTTATAATAATAATGTAAAGTTCATTAAAAGTGACGGCCATACGAAGGAAAAAGTTCTGAATGGCTTCACCCTGTTCTATTCTTTCAATTTCCCGAACGTAAAGGAGAGCCATGTTATTTTTACCTTAGAATATAAATTCGGCAAAGGTGTTGTAAAAGACATCGCCTTTAAAAACTACACCCGTTTACCAGCGAGCATCAAAAAAACCGGTGCCAAAGTGGTGAGTTATGACGAAGCAAAAAAAGCAGCTGTTACTGCCGATACAACCTTAAAAAAATTCAGCGATAAATTATACGGTGAAATCTCTACCGAATACGATGATGCGAAGAAAGAATATTACTTTGTATGGTACTTCTACTATCTCGAAGCTTGCAAAAACTGCGAAGCTGAAATGTACACAACGCACAGTGTGTATGTGAACGCCGTTAACGGCAAGGCTATTAACACTTCTGCAAAGAAGTGATTCCTTTCTTTTCTGCCTTGATGCAGAAAAGAAACAAAAGAAATCAAGGCTTCATTTTATCCTTTACTCCCTAGGGTCGTAATTTTTTATGCTTACAAATTGCTACCAAATGGGTGATCTCCTTGGTCCACCTACGGAGCTTCCCATTTGGCTTAACGCAATTTGTTGCGCACAAAAAACCGTATAAAATGAGGCCAGATTACGGTTGTATCGTCTTCGAGGGTCTCTCCGAATGAAGTACGGTAGATTATTGGGCATGTTTAGATAGAATCGAGTGTAATGATAATCGGAGGAGCCGACGCCAGGTAGCATAGTGAACAAAAAGCAGGGTGGGGTCTCCCGGCTCGGCACAGCCGAGTTGGGGCCTGCTTTTTGGAACGGTGCGGCTACCGCCGCAATGCCTTCTGGCGTCTTGATTTTTTTGTTTACTTTTTTCATC